>CALFWJ010000001.1 GCA_937928525.1 uncultured Alphaproteobacteria bacterium
GTTTGCTCTTGTTTGTTATTCTGCACATCATTAACAAAAACCCAAGCTCACCCCACTGGCGCGCCACAGGTACGTTTTTGGTAGGCTACGCTATTTTCCGCTTTAGCATAGAATACGTACGCCAGCCCGACGCCCTCGCCCATCTGCAAGGCGGTATTTATACGCACATTACGCAAGGTCAATTGCTGTGCATCCCGATGTTGTTGTTGGGTGTTTATTTTTTAACGCGTCGTTCATAAAAAAAGGCGCTATTAAGCGCCTTTTTTATATTTAATCCCTTTTTCTGAAACTTCAAAAGATATCATCTCTATCATAATTTCCATATTAAAGGTACGAACACTTTCTTGAATTTCTCGATATGTAATAGTGTCTTTAAAATTAAATTACTTTCTATTTCTAGCTTTCCGACTTATCTCACTCGTACTATACTTATTGCATGCCTAACGCTTCCCTCAGCCCTCTAGAAGAAAAACTCGCCGCACACATCCAAAAAAACGGCGCAATTACAGTGGCCGACTTCATGACCACCGCTCTTTATGACCCAGTCTACGGCTACTACACCACCAAAAACCCCTTCACCGACTTTACCACTGCGCCCGAAATAACCCCCCTCTTTGGTGAAGTCATTGCCGTTTGGATTGTCACCACGTGGCAGCACATGAGCCAGCAAACAGGTCACAACGCTTTTAACCTCATCGAGTGCGGCCCCGGCCGCGGCACCCTCATGTACGACGTCCTCCGTACCCTCAAAAAAATAGCACCAGATGTGCATCGTGCCGCAACCGTTCACATGCTAGAAACATCCCCCACTCTCACATCTACGCAAGAAGAAACCTTGCAAGACCACACAGTCACATGGCATAAAAACATCACTGAAGTACCCAACGAGCGCCCCGTTATTTTAATCGCGAACGAATTCCTAGACGCCTTCCCGATTGAGCAATACGCCAAAATAAATAATAAATGGCAAGAGCGCTGCGTGAATTATACACCCGAAAAAAACTTCTACTTCACCGAGCAGAAAACCAATGTAAGCACACAAAACTTCTCCACCAACAATGATTTTTACGAAACCTCAACCGCTCAAGATGCATGGCTAGATTCGCTGCAAAATCACTTTGCTAACGTGCCACTACAAACCCTCTTTATCGATTACGCCATAGCGGGCGGCGATACTCTGCAAGCCCTTAAAAACCATGAATTTACGCCCGTGCTCCAAAATATTGGCAAAGCTGATTTAACCGCGCATGTTAACTTTGAACGACTTGCGCAAAATCTTCCTAACACGCAAATAACCGACATGAGTGCCTTCCTCACCCAATATGGCCTACCGCTGCGCCTGAATGGCCTGATAGAAAACGCATCGCCAGAGCTAAAAGAAGAGCTCATGCGCGTGGCCGAACGCTTATTAAGCCCAGAGCAGATGGGTACTCTGTTCAAATGCCTCACGCACCATAATAATTTTTAAACAAAGAAAAGAAGCCCAACTTAAAGTTGAGCTTCCAATCCTTCAAAACCAGCTTTTAAAAGTTGTGAGCTTGCTCCCTCAAACTTTCCTTGGCCGGAAAACCAAGTGCGGACCGCACTCGTTGCGCGCACAATTTGATCTTCCGGCGCATTTGCCCTGCTTATTGTTTCTACCCAATCATCATGAGAGAAAACAAACGCAGGCTCTTTAGTATATAAAATGGTCTTAGATTTTTGGGGAACTGCCATAACTCATTACTCCTGTGACAAAAGACATATCCCCGTCCTTACTGTATATATGGTGTGCAAATGATGCATTTTCAAGTGCTCACCACTAAATAAATTGCTATAGTCATCTTATGATTCATTTTTTACAAGGCACAGTGGCAGAAGTAGGGCTAGATAGCCTGGTTATTAATGTGCAAGGCATTGGCTACCATGCCTTTTGTAGCACACGTACCCTCAGCAGCGCCCGTAAAGATGAGCACATGCATCTGGCCACCCACCTACATGTGCGCGAACAAGAGATGACCCTCTTTGGCTTCGCAACCGGCGCCGAGCGCACCATGTTCACTACGCTTACTAAAGTTTCTGGCGTTGGCCCTAAAGTTGGCCTCGCCATTTTATCTACTTTAACCAGCCAAGAAATTGCTGAAGCCATCACCCTTAAAAACGGAAAAATGATTGCCCGTGCCAACGGTGTTGGCCCCAAATTAGGCGAGCGTGTTGTGCGTGAACTTCAAGGCAAACTAGACGGTCTAGCCCTCGCAGGTATGAGCGTTGACGGCGCCACAATTAACGACACAGAAACCCCCTCTGGCAGCATCGCGCAAGATGTTTTATCAGCTCTCACCAACCTTGGTTATAAACCTGAACACGCGCAAAAAGTGCTCAGCGAAACAGCTCAAGCTCTACCCGATGCAAGCTTTGATATTCTATTAAAAAATACACTTAAATCATTGTAATATATTCAAAAAAAAGAAGGAATAATAGTTATGAACCAAAAAAATAATGCTACCACAGCCCTTACTTATTTAGGCCATAGCGCTGTTAAAATTGTCTACGGAGATGCGGTTATTTTAATCGACCCATTCTTATCTGCATCGCCCACATTTACCGCTAGCGATGTGAACTACGACGACGTAATTAAAGACGTCACCCACATCCTCCTCACCCACGGCCACGATGACCACGTGGGCGATACTTTAGCCATTGCAAAAGCGACAGGTGCCGAAGTTATTGCCATGGTCGAGCTCTGCATGTTCCTCAAAAACCAAGATGTTGAAAATGTAAACATGATGAACCTTGGCGGTACCGTTAAAATTAACAAAGATGTATCGGTTACTTTCGTGCAAGCGCATCACTCTAGCAGCACAGTTATTGACGGCCAAAATGTGTATTTAGGTAACCCTGCCGGACTTATTATCACCACGCCAGACGACGTGATTTACCACATGGGCGATACCGATATTTTTGGCGACATGGAACTCATTGATGCCATGTACGAGCCTACCATCGGCCTTGTACCTATCGGCGATAAATTTACTATGGGTGCCCAAAGTGCTGCCATTGCCTGCACGCAATTCTTCAACTTCGATACCATTGTGCCCATTCACTACGGCACCTTCCCACAAATCGATAAAAACGCCAACGCCTTTGCCCACGCCTACGAAACCATGGCCAACGCAAACGACGAACACGACGCTGCAACCGTGATGGCCCTTAATGTTGGAGACACACTATAATGATTTCTTATGGCGCGCTATTAGCTCTGTTTACTGTTAGCCTTTGGGCATTAGGGAACTGCTTATTGGCGCTTTCTATCCACTTTTTAAACGTGCATCCTATTGCTTTTATTATGCAGGTTTATATTTGGTCTGGTTTAGCGCTCCTTATTGTTGGTCGCCTAGATAGTTCCAAAAACATTGTGACCCTCCGAGAAACGCTAAAATCTCCTCTTACTTGGGGGTATGGTGCCGCCGAGCTTCTGCTTGGTTTATTTACCATGCTTATTTTAGTGAGCATCTCTCCCGCCGAAGAAAGCTTTTTAAGCCGCATCAGCGTTCCTATCGCTGTACTATTTGGCCTGTTCTTTTTACACAAACAACCCAATAAGCTCGACTGGCAATGCTTCTTTCCTATGCTTATGGGGATTGGTATTATTTTGGTTGGCATCGCCCCCGACCAACTGCTTTACATTACTATTCTTGTTGTGCTTGCTGCCGTTGTACTGGTGCTGCGTGGTCTCGCGGTTGAATATCACCCCATTTTTGCCAAAGCAACTAACATCCGCCAACGCTGCCGAGTTACAGGCACTATTGTATTGCTATCTGGCCTGTTTGTCTGCGGCACACTCATGGCCCTGGCTCTGTTAAAAGAAAATATTCCCGCCATCAGCAACCTTTTCCCCTCACTGCCTACAGTGGCTGACTTTACCCACAAACCCACTTTCTACTTCGCCGTTTTCCATGGCGCTATTATTATTGCACTTACCCGCTACCTTTACTTCCGTAGCATTAGCCTTATCTCGAACACAACCTTCCTTATGTTTGCAGCCTGCACACCGTTTGTAACCTATTTCATGCAAGAAATCTTAGGTATCTTTGGTCTCTTAAGTAATATCCCTGAGCTCAGTTGGAATCTTATTATCGGCGGCCTTATCGTTACCTTAACTTCACTTTGGGCAGCTTTCGCGCGCGAAATAACCACATCAGAAGACGCAATTGACAACGCTATTAAATCAATCACCGATGAACAATCGGCTAAAATAGCCGAAGAGCAACGCTTTATCGACGCTCTAAACCCTGAAGAACACCCAAACAAGAAAAAATAGCATGACCGAAGCCCCAGACCTAGAAAACCGCATCGTCGACTTCGAGCCACAAGCTCAAGACACGCAAGAAAGCTCGCTACGCCCAACCTCTTTGGCTGAATTTATTGGCCAAGACAAACTGAAAGATAACCTTAAAATCTTTATTGAAGCCACAAAAGCCCGCGGTACAGCGCTAGACCACGTGCTGCTGTATGGCCCACCAGGCCTTGGAAAAACCTCGCTCAGCAATATATTAAGTAAAGAGCTGGGCGTTGGCTTTCGCGCGACCTCAGGCCCCGTCATCGAAAAAGCGGGCGACCTCGCTGCCATCCTCACCAGCCTCGAACCTCACGACGTTTTGTTTATCGATGAAATTCACCGTTTATCTTCGCACGTGGAGGAAATTTTGTACCCCGCTATGGAGGACTTCAACCTCGACATTATCATCGGTGAAGGCCCTGCCGCCCGCACCGTAAAAGTCGATGTACCCCCCTTCACACTGGTTGGCGCCACCACCCGTGCAGGTATGCTCAGCAATCCACTACGCGACCGTTTTGGCGTGCAATGCCGCATGGAATTCTACACACCTAACCAACTGGTAACCATTATTACCCGCGCGGCTGAACTGCTAGACGTAAAGCTCGATAACGATGGCGCACACGAAATTGCCAAACGCTCGCGCGGCACGCCCCGTATTGCCAACCGCCTGCTTAAACGGGTGCGAGATTTTGCCGCCGTGGAAAATAACAGCCACATCACATCAGCTCTGGCCGACACCGCCCTCACCCGCCTAGAAGTCGACCACCTCGGCCTAGATAATAACGACCACCGCTACCTAGATGTACTGATTAACAAGTTCGCGACCGGCCCCACCGGCCTAGACACCCTCGCGGCCAGCATGGCCGAAAGCCGTGACACCATCGAAGACGTCATCGAACCCTTCTTGCTGCAACTCGGATTCATCCAACGCACGCCTAAAGGCCGTACAGCAACGCAACTCGCCCAAAATCATCTTAAAAATGCCTGACAATCCCCTCTCCATCTATAAATCATCAAAACTAGACGACGTCTGCTACGATATCCGCGGCGAAGTCCTCGATACCGCAACTAGACTAGAAGACGAAGGCCACCGCATTCTCAAACTCAACATCGGCAACCCAGCACCGTTTGGCTTTAACGCCCCCGATGAAATCATTACCGACATAGTCCAAAACCTCCGTAAAGCCCAAGGCTATACAGAAAGTAAAGGCCTGTTTGCCGCCCGTAAAGCTATTATGCAAGAATGCCAAAAAGACGGCATCACAGGCGTAAATTTAGAAGATATTTACCTTGGCAATGGCGTGAGCGAGCTGATTGTTATGGCCATGCAAGGCCTCCTTAACACAGGCGACGAAGTCCTCATCCCCGCTCCAGATTATCCATTATGGACTGCCGCTGTGCACCTTAGCGGCGGTAAAGCCGTACACTATCGCTGCGACGAAAGCAGCGCTTGGCAACCTGACGTGCAAGATATCCGTGCCAAAATAACGTCTAAAACCAAAGGCTTAGTGCTCATTAACCCCAACAACCCCACAGGCGCAGTCTACACGCGCGAAACATTAAGCGCCCTCGCAAAACTCGCCGCCGAGAAAAATCTCATCCTATTCGCTGACGAAATTTATTCCAAAATTTTATACGACGATGCCACCTTTATCCCCATGGCAAAAATCATCCAACAAGAAACACCAGAAGTGCTATGCCTCAGCTTTAACGGCCTCTCCAAAAACTACCGCGCGGCTGGTTTTCGTTGTGGCTGGATGATTATCCACGGCAACAAACGCCCCGCCAAGTCTTACATTGAAGGCCTTACTATGCTGGCTTCTATGCGGCTGTGCGCCAACGTCCCCGCCATGTTTGGCGTGCAAACGGCTCTTGGCGGTCATCAATCTATTCACGATTTAACCGCCCAGGGCGGCCGCTTATATGCCCAGCGCGAACTCACTTACAATGCCCTTACTCAAATCCCAGGCCTCACCACTACCAAACCTGACGGTGCATTTTACTTCTTCCCCAAGCTCGACATCAAAAAATTCAAAATTAAGTCCGACCAACAATTTATCCTCGATTTCCTTAAAAGCCAAAAAGTGCTCCTTGTCCACGGCAGCGCCTTCAACTGGCCAGAACCCGACCACTTCCGCCTTGTTTTCCTCCCGCAACGAGACGACCTCCTTCCTGCCATCAACGGCCTAGATCAATTTTTAGCCACCTATCGCCAAAGCTAAAAGCTTCTAAATATATTTGCGCGCCCAAGCCGCAATCACGCCCGCAGCGTACTCACCGTCTTCTTTACGGGTAATCAAATGGTCAGCATCATCAAGCGACACATAGCTTTTGGGGTGCTTCGCCCAACCAAAAATCTGCGCTGCGTTTTCTACGCCCACAGTTTCGTCTAGCGGCGCGTGCATTACAAGCAATGCTTTATCCATATTGCGCACATTTTCTTCAATGCTCACGCTGGTTATATCTTCAATGAACTGGCGCTTAATAATAAACGGCCGTCCTTGCAAATCAACGTTAGCGGCACCGTTTTGCATAATTTCATCTTTTGCGGCATCGAAGTGATGCCCCACATGTGCCACTTCCGCGGGCGCACCAAGGGTAATCACCCCCTTTACGCTTTTAATATGGCCAGCAGCAGCAAGTACAGCCGCCCCGCCAAGCGAGTGCCCAATAATCAACTTCGGAGCTTCCATTTCCGTTGCCATAAACTCAGCCGCGGCCATTAAATCCATGACGTTAGTCGTAAAATTGGTGTCTGCAAAAATGCCCTCACTCTGCCCAAGCCCTGAAAAATCAAACCGCAGCGTTGCAATACCCTGCTCTTTTAATGTTTTAGCAATCCGCGAGGCTGCAAACACATCTTTATTGCACGTAAAGCAGTGCGCATATAAGGCATAGGCCTTAATCTCGCCGTCTGGTTTATCAATTTTAGCTGAGAGCGTTACATTCGTTCCGCCTGTAAAAGTCATTTTTTCCATAAGTCATTACACTCATTATTTAATTTCTATAATAGTTTATACGTAAAATACTTTCTTTTGTTACATAGTTTACATTATAGTGCCCCCATGTACCCCTACCGAAAAATTGGTCAAAAAATAGAACGCGGATTGCCTTTTTGGGCGCGTTGGTGGCCGCTCCTCCAACACCGTCATGACAGCAGTTACCTTAGCCAAGCAGGCTGGTTTTCTAGTATAAAAGCTGGTAAAGCCGTTACCCCCACAGGCGCACCTCTCCCTTGGTACACCTACCCAAGCATCGATTATCTGCGCCCCCACCTCCTCAGCGAGCACGCTAAAAACTGGAACGTGTTCGAGTACGGCTGCGGCCAATCCACTCACTACTGGGCCACCCATTGCGCCCACGTTCACGCGCTAGAGCACGACGCCAAATGGCGCGCCTACCTCACGCCAAGTTTGCCGCAAAACGTAACTCTTCTTAGCGCCGACGCAGCCAACAAAATCACCTACGCCGCAGCAATATTAGAGCCTAATATAAAATTTGATATCATCATTATCGACGCCAAAAACCGCAATTCCTGCGCTAAAAAAGCGCCTGAGGCTCTCACAGAAGCTGGCGTTATCATCTGGGATGACTCCGAGCGCGTCAGCAACAAACAAGGCCTGAAACAGCTCCTAAAAAACGGCTTTAAGGCTCTCCATTTTACAGGCCTTGGCCCCCTGCACGCTCAACCCAGCCGCACGACAATTTTCTATCGACAAAATAATATCTTTAACCTTTAATCTCTGATTGACAGACTAACGATTTCCGCATATCTTCCCCTCATCGCGGATCTGTGGCTGAGTGGTTGAAGGCGGCACCCTGCTAAGGTGTTAATCGGGACTTCCTGGTTCGAGGGTTCGAATCCCTCCGGATCCGCCATTATTCTTTATTTATCAAAAAGATAGATGGCGGAATTTTAAATGTACCATCATGCTCACCATCTATTTAAAAATATATTATTTCAAATTAGATCATACCAAGTATGGTGCCATATTTTGGCTTAAAATAAGTAGACAACTAACATCCACAAAGCCATACCCATCATCATAAGGTTTTCGGTGAGGGATATAAAGCCTAGAGGGACGTTGCTGTCACCGCCTACACAGGCGCATTTAAGTTCTCGCTTATCAATATAAACAGCTTTAAAGACTGAAACTGCGCCAATGGTGCTGATGAACAATGCTAAGGGAGCAGAGAACCACGTAAGTGCGCCTGCCAGCATGAGAACACCCGCCAGCGTTTCTGCAAAGGGGTAAAAATAGGCATAACCCACCTTCTTTTGTGCCAGTAAGTCATAATTTAAGAACATGCTGCTGAAGGTTTCTAGGTTTTGGAGTTTTTGAACGCCTAAAAAGCACATCGAAATAGCGATAAACCAACCAATGATTTGCCCCGTCATAATATGGCCATACATAAG
>CALFWJ010000002.1 GCA_937928525.1 uncultured Alphaproteobacteria bacterium
CACTAGCGGGGCTAGAAATTGACAATTGCGCAATTGAAATATCGGGCGCTGAAATTCCAATTCTAGACGGTAGTGCTCTGCCGTGGGTAGAAGCCATTGACACGGTTGGCCGCACAGAGCTTGGTGTGCCGCGCCAAATTAAGAAAATCACCGCCCCCATTCATGTCACTCATGAAAATAGGGTATTAAGCGCAGAGCCAGACGCAAGGACAGGTTTGCGCTTGGCCATTCATACCGATTTTCCTGTTCTAGGCACAGGAGAGTTAGCCGCCAAAGTAAATGAAGATTTTTTCCGTCGTGAAATTGCCCCTGCGCGCACGTTCTGTTTTGAAAGTGATGTTAAAGCTATGCAGGCCGCAGGGCTAGCGCTTGGTGGTAGCCTTGATAATGCGGTAGTATTTAACGAAGAAGGCATGCCCTTAAACCCAGAAGGCTTACGCTTCCCTGACGAAATTTTACGCCACAAATACCTAGATGCTTTAGGCGATTTATTTTTAGGTGGTTTTATTCAAGGAAAAGTAAACCTCACACTACCGGGTCATACTGCTAATAATGTTCTCTTACGCAAGATATTTGCAGCCTAAAGCGTTAAAAACGCGGTGGCATCAGAAGTGAGTTTAATACTGTCATCTTGTTGTTCAACATAGTCTTCTGTGTGAGGGATAAGGACTTCTTTACCCTCATTTAATTGAATTTCTAGCACTTCATGCGCGCCGTTATAAAAAATATTAAGCACATGCCCAATTTTTTTACCTACATGGTTAAATACAGCTAAATCAACCACAACTTCAGGTGGTTGATTGTCAGCAGCAATGTCATCTACCTGAACATACACATGCGTGCCCTTAAGAGCCTCAGCAGCGTTGCAGGTATTGATTTCTTTAAAATTGAAGGCGTACTTATTTTGCCCCACAGTTTTAATTGATTTAAGGGTATATTCGGTATCGTTTTCAGCCAAAATTGTACGTGTATTAGCTAAAAAATCAAAGTCACCTAAAAAAGGTTTTACTTTTGTAGCCCCCAAAATACCGTGGGCGCCAATAATGACGCCCACACATAAATAGCCTTCTCGTTTTGGTGCAGGCTTAACTTGCATCCGCAGCTTTTGGCTCTTCTGTTGCTTCAGCTTCAGCGGCTGGCGCTTCAGCAGCGGCAGCTTCAGCTTTAGCAGTCTCTTCTGCGGCTTTAGCTTCTGCGGCAGCGGCTTCTGCTGCAGCTTTAGCTTCGGCTTCTTTTTCAGCGGCAGCGGCGGCTTCAGCGGCGCGTTTTTCTGCGAGCTCATCTTTTTTCAACTCTTTACGCGCGTCTAGGCGTTTTGTGAATTCTGCACGTACAGACTCTGGGCCTGTGTTGTGTTTAATAAACAATTTTGCAAGCGCATCAGAGGTTTGTGCACCAACGCTGTGCCAGTAGTTTACGCGGTCAGCGTCGATTTTGAAGCCTTCCTCTTGGCCTTTGGCGAAGGGGTTGTGGTGGCCGAGGCGCTCGATGTAGCGGCCGTCGCGGGGCATGCGACTGTCGGCGACTACGATGTGATAAAAAGGTGCTTTTTTGCGTCCACCGCGGGACATGCGCATTACTGTTGCCATAATATATATCTTTCTTTAAGAGGTCGGGAGAGCTAAAACTCAACCAGCCGTTTTACGGATGAAGGCAACTTATTTTGCCCTCATGGGTACGGGTATAAATGGTCATTTATAGCGGTACAAGGGGATATTTAGGGTAAATCGTGCGCAAAAGCAAGTAAAAAGCGGTCAATTTTGGTTAATAACGGTCAATTTTTGCTTAAAATGCACAAAAACCCACCTATTGGCGGGTTTTTTTGATCGTTTTTGATCAATTTTATTTATTTGCTCTGGAAGATTTACCTTTGTTCCATGTTTCTTCAGAAACAACATTATAGGCATCGCTATTTATCGGATGGCCATGATGAAGATGATCATGTTTTTTTGGATCGTAGGGTTCGTCTTCTGGGTCTTTTTTAGCCATAAGTTATTTTCCTTTTTAAAAATTTCGGTGTTTCTTTGATTTAACAAAGTGTATTCTTTTTAATCGGTTGTGCTTTTTTTGTAAAGGCTTTATTTTGGTTTTTATGAATATGATTGTAACTGAAATTACAGATTTGCTGGTTGCCGCCTTCCCTGATGGTGAGGTGACGGTGAGCGACCCCATGAGCGATGGCGCACATTTAACGGCAACGGTTGTAACACCTAGCTTTGAGGGTGCTAACCGTGTGGCACGCCACCGTATGGTTTATGCCGCGCTGGGCAATGCGTTTGAAAGCCGTTTGCATGCCTTGCAACTGGTGACTAAAGCACCTAGCGAAATTTAACTTAAGAAAGAGAATAACTATGACTGACATTCAAGCCCGTATTAAAGATATGGTGGGTAGCGAATCTGTATTGCTATTTATGAAGGGTACCGCTGATTTTCCTCAGTGTGGATTTTCGGCACGGGCGATACAAATTTTGGTTAAAGAAGGGATCGAGTTTAGTACGTTTAATGTGCTGGCGGATGACGAAGTACGCCAAGGCATTAAGGATTATGCTGAGTGGCCAACAATCCCACAGTTATACGTGAAAGGTGAGTTTCTTGGTGGGTGCGATATTATGATTGAGATGGAGGCGGATGGGAGTTTAACTGAGGAATTGAAAGCGGCTTAACTCACCAAGAGCCTGCGCAGCAGGCCGCCACACAAGGCGTGCCGAGGCTGGCGGGGGATAGGAAGGGCTTGCCCTTGCTGCAAGGCAAAAACCACGTTTTTGCCGCTGCATTTTAAATTAATAATTCAAAATCCAGCCGAGCTGGATTTTTTGTGCGGTGGGATGCTCCGCGCTGATTTCTAGCACTGCGTCGATAGGTTGGGTGATTGAACCGAGGGTTTGAGTGCTATAGGGTTCTGCTCGGCGGATGATGTGCTTTACTTCGTTTTTATAGGCATAGATGATGGTAAGTGGCAGCGGTGTGTTCTTCATCCAGAATTGGCGGGGCTTTGGTTTTTCTTCTGGCCAGAGAAAGAGCATGGCGCCATTTTGTGGCAGGGTTGTACGGAACATGAGGCCTTGCTTACGTTGTTGATTATTGGTGGCAAGTTCGGCAGTAAACTTGTGTGTTTCAATGCCGTTTATGAGCGTGACTTCTTGTGTTGGCAGACCTGATTGTGCGCTACTGCAGGCACTAAGCATAACAAGGAAAATGAGGTTAAAGAATGTATTGCGCATAGGTTATTTATCTTTGTTTTTGCCCGTGAAGATATTAAAGAAGTCTTTGATGATGCCCGGTGTAACAGTGCTGAGGGGTTTAACGCTTGTTTCTGGTTTTTGCCATGGGCCTTTAACTTTAAATTCGGCGACGAAGATGCCATCTTGGCTGCCTGTAAGTAAATCGCCCAAGATAGGAATGCTATTCACGGCACGGTTGATGCCTGCGGTGGGGACGAGTTCTCCATCGATGTTGATGTATTTTTCGAGCGGCAAAATATCTCCGTTGAAATTAAGCGCCATGGCTGGTCCCGTTAAAAAGGCTTTTTTAAGACTATAGCTGGCACCATTTTTATGGATGGGGAAGATACCTGTTTCGAATTCTATACCTGCATTGTTAGACAACAGCTGATCGAGAGAGAGGAGAGAAATAAGTTTCACTAATACTGGCGCGTTAATCAGACGCGTATTGTTAAGGGTAAACGTGCCACTGCCGTTACGCTGTTTATCTAGGTTGAGTTGGCCAATGAGTTGGCCCCCGTGCATTTTCTCGGTGATGCCGACGTTGGTGAGAAAGGCCCCAAGATTACTGAAACGGGTTTGGAAACGGTAACCCTCTGGTGTTGGTTTAAAATCTGCGTTGAAGTTTGTGGCATCGGGCAACGCGCCTGTGAGCGTAAAGTTTTCCCATTTATTATTGGGGCGATTGGCATTTATTTTCAGGCTTTGAATGTAGCCATTTTTAAGCAATATGCGATCTAGGTTAATGGTGCTTTTAAAGTTTTCTGGCCAATTGATTTTCCCATTATCTGGTGTTGCGAGCGCGCGGGTGAGATCTAGGTTTTTACCCGTGATGGTGAGATTATTATTATCGTAGGTGATATTTGCGTTGGTACTGCCTAATATAAATGGCGATGCTTGTAGTGTAAGTTCTGAGGTTTTTGCGTTGGGAACGTAGTAAAAGCTGCCTGCTATTTCGGTATTTTGGCGGGCATTATTAAGTGTATTGTGAGCACTGCCTGTGAGGGTGAAGAGCTCTGCGTTTAGGGCGCTGTTTTGAAGTGTGCCTTGTAAATTAAATTGTAACGGTGTGCCTGAGCGATGTTGCCAATTAAGCTTGGGGATACTTGCTGTGGCTTGCGTAAGGTTGGTTTTTATTTCTAACTGTAGGGGGTTTATTTTTCCTGTTTTTGCATAAGTAATATTAAGAGGCACCGTGCCTGAAAGATCTAGGAATTTGGGCAACTTAAATGGCAAATTTTTAAGGTTTGTGCTGCCTTGAAGTGTGCCGGTTGTTTTTTGCGTGTTTAGAATATTTTTGTAGGTAAACTGGAGCGGCATGTCGCTATAGTTTACTTGCCCGTTTGCGAAGATAATGCCATCTTTTAAGTTAAGTTTTGAGTTGTTGAGTGAGAGTGGTTTATTGTTTAATCCATCAATAAGGCTCGCTGATTTTATTTGGCTGTTGAGCGTCATGCTAATATCTTTTGTTACAGGAGGAACACCTTTATAGAAGGGAATACTAATACTGACGGCGCTGGCATGTTGACCATTAAGGTTGTAGGGAAGGTCGATTTTGAAGATATCTTTAATGATGGGGATGGATTCTTGCATGTTACCTGATGCGGTGCTTTCGACTTTTAGAATACGCGGATTTTGTGGCAATGTTTGCAAGTTACTTAAAATTGCCGTGACGTTTTTAACGCTTTGTTTGCCGATGGTTCCTGCGGGGATAATAACTTCTATTTGGCCATTACGCATATAAAACTGACTTGGCACTTTAGCAATAACGGCTGGCGCTTGTTTGAGTGGCTTAATTTGGCTGTTGGGGTTAATACCTGCGGCAATGGTTAAGCCCGGGCATGCGGTGTTGGGCGCGCATTTGAATAATGTTTTGAGAGGTGCATCTAGGGCTATTGTGACGCTGGTTGCAAAGGTGCCTTTAATGTTTTCTTGCATCCATGGGAGTACTTTTTTCATACGGGCTGAGGGAAGATGTACGAAGAGGTTTTCGGATTTTTCAGTGACGATATTCCCTTCAAGTTTTACTGTTATATTATTTTTTAAGTCTTTGATATCTCCTGATAAATTAAGGTTAAAATCTTCGTCTTTAATATTAAGATTGATGAGTTTTATATTTTTGTTGTTCAGGTTATATTGCGCGGCGATGCTGGCTGATTTGAAGGTGTGTGGCAATTTGTAAATTTCGGGGATATTGAGCGTAATATCGTTGATTTCTGATTTTATAAGCAGCGGTGACCAACCTGTTTTAGGTGACCAATTACTGCCAAATCGGAGGCTGATTTGGCCTTGAAAAATATCTTTTTTGTCGATGGGGAGGTAGGGTTTAATCCAGCCTGAATTTACATCTGATAAGTTCACGCTTAAGTTTGTGGTTTGGCTGCTGGGGTCGGTTTGGAGTGTAATTTCGGCGGGTGCAAGCTTTTCTTTATTTTGAGCAAGTTGGCCGTTAAGTTTAATGTTAAGGCCGTTTTCGCCGTAATAAGTTCCCTGCCCTTGGCCATCTTTTAACGCCCATTGGGTGCCTGTTGTAATATCTTGTAGAATAATATTAATCTTACTCAGTTCTAGGGTACTTAGGTAGCGCATGCGCTTAATGAGTTTTGTGACTTCGTTTAGTTTATTAGTTTTTTCTGATTTCTCTGTACTGACTGTATTAATCTCTCCTTCGTAATACAGCCCTGAGAGCACAATATGTTTAGGGGATGGCTTGAGCCAAAG
>CALFWJ010000003.1 GCA_937928525.1 uncultured Alphaproteobacteria bacterium
GATCTCCTGATTATTGGTGCTGGGCTCGCGGGCTTACGCGCGGCTTTTGAAGGCATTACCGCTGGTTTAAATACCGCTGTAGTGAGTAAAATTCATCCGTTACGCTCGCACAGTTGTGCGGCGCAGGGTGGTGTGAACGCGGCCATTAACCCCGCTGACGACTGGCATGACCACGCCTACGACACAGTTAAGGGCGCTGACTTTATTGGGGATCAGGACTCGATTGACTTGATGTGCGCCGAAGCGCCGCAAGCAGTGCTTGACCTTGACGCCATGGGCTGCCCGTTTAGCCGCGAAGATGACGGAACGATTGCCCAGCGTGCGTTTGGTGGCCAGAACTTTCCGCGCACAGCTTACGCGGCTGACCGTACGGGGCACGCGATGCTTCACACTTTATGGGAACAGTCAGTTAAGAACGGCGTGAGTGTGTATGACGAATATTATTTGATGAAAATTACCACGGCGAACGGCCGGACTTCGGGCGCGATTATTATGAACATTGCCACCGGTGAATTGGTACAAATTAACGCCAAAGCGGTGCTGATTGCCACGGGCGGTTTTGGCCGCTTGTTTGCCAGTAACACTAACGCCATGACCTGCACCGGTGACGGTGTGGCGCGGGCGATGCAAGCGGGTGCGCCAGCGGCTGACCTTGAGATGGTGCAGTTCCACCCGACGGGTTTGAAGTCTAGCGGTATTTTGATTAGTGAGGGTGTGCGCGGTGAAGGTGCTTATCTGGTTGATAAGAACGGGAAGCGCTTTATGAGTAAGTATGCGCCGAACAAGCTGGAATTGGCTTCGCGTGATGTTGTAAGCCGTGCTGAGATGACCGAAATTTTAGCAGGTAATGGCGAAGACGGGGCTATCTTTTTGGATGTGCGCCACTTGGGCCGCGAGATTATTTTGGAGCGGTTGCCACAAATTAGACAACTCTCGATTGATTTTGAAGGTGTTGACCCGATTGACGAGCCTATTCCTGTTAAGCCGACGTGTCACTACACTATGGGTGGAATTCGAACCAATAAATACGGCCAAAGTATTGCCCTGACCGGATTATTTGCTGCGGGTGAATCGGCTTGTGTGTCGGTGCATGGTGCCAACCGTTTGGGCGCCAACAGCTTGCTTGAGACCATTGTTTTTGGAAAAATTACAGGTAAGGAAATGGTGCGCTTTGTGAAAGAAGAGGGTGCGGCACGGCCTGCATCTAGCCCTGAAGACTTACGTGAGTGCCAACAAAAAGTAACCGAACTTAAGGCGCGACCAAGTGCAGGCGCGACCAAGCAAGCAGATATTCACCGTGAATTGACCGATAGCGCCAACGAGAATTGCAGCGTCTTCCGGGATGAAAAACGGTTGGCTAAAGCATGGGCCAGCGTGGTGAAAGCCAAAGCTGATTATGCCAAAATGGCGATTGATGACAAATCGGATGCCTTCAACACTGACCTTGTGACCGCGCTAGAGTTAGAAAGCCTGATTATTATGGGCGAAGCCACGGTGCGCACCGCCATGGAGCGCAAAGAAAGCCGCGGGGCACACACCCGTGAGGAATTCCCGGACCGTGACGACGAGAACTGGATGGTGCATATTACCGCCCATTGGGATAATGAAAAGGGTGAAGTCACCCTTGGCCGCGACCCTGTACGGACAGTGGCGAATGCTAAATATGCGCCGGTTGAGCGGAAATACTAAACATGCGGCGACGCTCGTTAACAATAAAATTTTGGCGCACATGAAAATTTCAATTCTTGGCAATGCGGTGGTAGATGGTTTTGCCCGTGTGGGCGAAGACGTTTTACGCCAACATAAACTAGAGAAACGTGGCTATAACAAGCTTTCCGCACCGCAATTTTTTGCGCTGTGCGCGGATGTGGAAGTTGAAACTTACTCGGCCGGTGGTACAGCTGCTAACGTGGCGCACACGCTAGGGCAGTTGGGAATAGACGTCACTTTTATGGGGCGTTTTGGCGCTGATGCTGCGGGGCAGGTTTTCTTTGATGAATTGGTTGACGCGGGTGTGGCCACGCAAGCGCCTGATGCGTCGGCCAAGACCATGGAAGTTTTTGTACTCATTACCCCCGATGGCCAACGTACACTGGTCACCCTTGGTACCACCGCACCAATGAACGAAACTTGGGTGCGCAGCGACGATATTAAAAATTCTGACTGGTTGTTGGTTGAAGGCTATGTGCTGTCGGGTCAAATTTCTGCGGCGACTTACGCTATGCAAATTGCCCGAGATAACGGCGTTAAAATTGCACTGAGTTTGGCGAGTGAATCAGTTTTGACAGTTGCAGCCCCTGCTCTGGCTGATATTTTAACCGATGGCGTTGACCTTGTTATTGGCGATACTACCGAAACAGCCGCCCTAACGACCTTACTGAATAAGTTCCATGCAGCGCAAACTGCATTTAATAAAACGGCGCGCGTGACCACCCATAGTGGTGATGGCGCGACCTTCTATGCTGCTGATGGTGCACCTACTTTTATTGCGACGCAAAAAATTGAAACACCCGTTGATGTGACAGGTGCGGGCGATGCTTTTGCCGCTGGATTTTTAGCACAATTTATGGCAGGGGAGAGTGTGGCAGATGCGTTAACAGTAGGACACAAATTAGCGGCAAATGTTATTATGCAAATTGGTGGACGAATAAAGGATATAGCTTAATGAGTGGGTTTTTTGGACGACGGGCGCTAGGCTTCTCGGTACTATTTTTAGTGGTGGTGATTGACCAAATAAGTAAGCATTTTATGCTCACCAGTGGTATTGAATTGCCGCAACCATTACTTGACCCTATTTTATCGCTCACGTTGGCCTGGAACCCGGGAATGTCGTTTAGCTTTTTGGCGAACTTTACTTATTCTCGTGAGGTTTTGAGTATTGTGGCTATTTTAGCCAGCCTTGTGTTTATTGTATGGATGGGTCAAAAAGATGCGCCGCGCCCCAGTTTGCACCAATGGGCGCTAGGAATGCTGACGGGCGGTGCCATTGGTAACGTGATTGACCGTTTTATGCACGGTGCAGTGGTCGATTTCTTCCATTTTCATTGGCATGATGCGACGATTTTTATTTTTAATGGAGCGGATACGTTTATCTCTTTTGGGGTTGCGTTATTGTTCTTTGAGAGTATGCTGGAGCGGCGCGCTGAGCGGCGCTCGTAAACAAAAAGGATTATAAACATGCGTCATATTTTTGGATTATTTTTAATAACACTTATGCTCACAGGTTGTTTTGGTGGCAAACGCGCGCCAGACGAAACCCGTGTTGTATCGGGCCCGCAACTTATTTTACCGCCGCAATATGGTTTAGTGCCGCCCCAAAAAGGCGGGCTAGCCACACCAGCTGAACGTGCCGCTGATGATCAAGTAAATGCCGCGCAAGAAGCTTTGCTTGGAGGCGCAATTCCTCAAGCTGCCACAACAACTGAAGAGGCAAATTGGCTGTTGGGTGACCAACAAGTTGACCCAAGTATTCGGGAAAAATTAGTGGTAGATGAGGCAGTAGCAGAAGAAACAGAAGCCAACAAAAGCTTTATGGATAAGTTGCTTGGAGATAGATAGTGCGCTGCATTTTAAAGTGTAAATTTTTAATAATCTTACTCGCCCTCGTTGGGGTTGGTTTGGTTTGGATATTTTGGTGTAATAACAAAGAAGATGGACGTAAATTGGAAACTTTTAGCTTAAGTAATGGTATGAATGTGGTGGTAATGCCTGATCATCGCTCTCCGGTTGTATTGCACAGCGTGTGGTATAAAGCAGGTAGCGTGGATGAGCCCACGGGTAAAACAGGCATTGCCCACATGCTTGAGCACATGATGTTTAAAGGCACGAAAAAAATTAAACCCGGTGAAATCAGTGAAATTGTGGCACGAAATGGCGGCCAAGATAACGCCTTTACCAGCCGTGATTACACAGCGTATTACCAAAAAGTGGCTAAGGATAAACTTCCGCTGATGATGGAGTTGGAATCTGATCGAATTGCCAACTTAACGCTTGCTGATAAAGACTTTCAGCCCGAGCGTGATGTGGTGCTGGAAGAGCGCCGTCAACGTACAGACGTTAAACCCATTAACCGATTTTTTGAAAAATTAGTCCACACGCACTACCCTAACCACCCTTACGGTAACCCCATTATTGGTTGGCGCGAAGACATTGAAAACTACAAACTGCAAGACACACTAGATTGGTACGGTCAGCACTACGCACCCAACAACGCAACCATGATTTTAGCAGGTGATATTACCGCCAAAGAAGCCAAACCGTTGGTAGAAAAATACTATGGTAGCTTAGAAGTTAAACCAACACCCGAGCGTGGTAACTATACTGAAGCATTGCGCGGTGAGCCTGTTGTACTTAAGCATATCGACAAAGAAGTTCAAGTCCCTGTTTTTTATCGGCTATATCGCGCACCGAGCGCCTTCCAGAACATAGGTGGTGGTGTAGAGCACACCGAAGATGCCATGGCGCTGGTTATGCTGGCTGAAATTTTTGGAAACTCTGAGACGGGTATTTTATATGAAGCGTTGGTGAAAGATCAACAAATTGCGGATGCCGCTAATGCTGATTACGATGCCGTAAGTTTGGGTGAAGGTAGTATTGATATTTTCATTCAGCCTAAGCCTGACGTAAAGCTAAGCACCATTGATACCGCTGTTGCCAAACAAATTGAAACCTTTATTGCTAACGGTGTAGATGCTGATGATTTTGCCCGCGCCAAAACCAGCTTGCTGGCGGATGACGTTTACGCGCAAGATGACATCTTCCATAGTGTTTATCGATTAGGTTTATGGTTGATGGCTGGTGGTGACGTAAAAACTTACGATGACTGGAAACAAGAACTGACCGACCTTACACCCGCTGATGTTATTACTGTTGCCAAACGCTACTTCGATGTAAACCGTAGTACAACAGGCTTGTTGGCTGGCAACGAAGCACAATTTTAAGTTGCGTAGCGCCCGCTTTTCTGGCACAAGAAAACTTAGTTAAGCACCCGTAGCTCAGCTGGATAGAGCGTCGCCCTCCGAAGGCGAAGGCCACAGGTTCGACTCCTGTCGGGTGCACCATTAAGTCTTCTCATTTTTGAATGCACGGCAACGTTTTTTAATACGCATAGTTGGATTTTTGGAGAAGTAGAATTTAAAAATAAAAAAGGCGACAGATAAATCTGCCGCCTTTTTTGTTTTCGTTATACGCGGGCGATAACTTGCCCGTTTGTTGTCATCTCCTGCCAAGCCAGATAGTGTTTGCGCTCTATGCCTACAGGGCAAGCGGCATGAGAGCCGTCAACCCGTTTGTAGTCTTCTGGCAAGCTTGCAAAGCCTTCTTCAAAGCGTTTACGTGCTTGATGAAGACTTTGGTATAGCTCTGGCGCAATAAGCTCTGGCCCTTTAAGCATCGACACAATAGGTCTTTCTACCAAAGTGCCTTCAGGAAGGTGCTTTGGTTTAAAAGTGTCGAGCCGTTGTGAGGTAAGCTCTTGAGATAACGTAGAAAGTACATCTTCGTTCTCAATATAATCATCACGAGATGTGTGTGTTAAATCAACTTCCACATCAGCCAACAACATGCCAGCACTATCTCGGAAACGCCACCTATCCAGCACGCCTGGGCGTGAAGACTTTGCAGGTTCTTCCGAGTTTTTAATCATCCGAAGAGCTCTGCCATTAGGTGTTTGCGCATAACCTGATTTAGTAACGATTTCCGTGTTAACGGCAGGCTCGTATAAATCAGAATCTTTCCGACGCATTTCGCCACCAAATTGCAAATAACCGCCAATGCCCGAAGACACAAAAGGAGCCTTTTGAATTTGAACAAGCGACCACATATTCACTGCACGCAAGCCACCACTGAGAGAAATGCCCACTTGAGGATGACCCGTAGCCGTATCAAAATCAGAGTTAATCCCTTCTTCTTTAAGGCGTTTGGCACACCATTCTGCATTACGAGCCAAATCACCAGAATCAATGCGTAGCGTATAGTGCTGCGGATTAAATTCTTTGAGGACAATAATAGCATCTTCAATGCCAACTTCAAC
>CALFWJ010000004.1 GCA_937928525.1 uncultured Alphaproteobacteria bacterium
GTCCACAACTCCCAACAAACAGCGCTCTTATACCAACACCACCCAATTTAACGGCACAACAACCAGCAAATACGCAAATACCCACTACAACCAGCCAACTTAGCCTCCCTAACGGCCAATCCGCTCTTATTCAAAGCGCCACACCCTTGCCGCAAGGCACACTGCTTAGCGTTACTCAAGCCGCTAATAACCCCGCCTCCTTGGTGGCGACTCGAATTATTCCACTGCCACAAAGTACGCCACAAACACAACTCCCCCAGCCCCTTACTTTTAGCAGCAACACCCCACCACCACTCCAGTTTAATGCCACCGTTACAGCGCAAAATACCGCCACCCAAACAACAACACTCAGCGTTAACCTTGGCCGAAGTGCGCAACAGATTACTATCCCCACACCACTGAATACGCCCCTTACCATCGGCACCCAAGTAAGCGCTGCAAGAATAGAAAACACGTCACCACCCACACTACAAATTGTGAACATAACGCCGCCTGCCCCCCTTCAACCTGCCGCCCAAACTGTTGCCAGCCTTAATAACCAATGGCCAACCTTCACGCAAGCCCTCAACCTTTTACAAGTAGCCGACAATACTTTGGGGCAAGACGCCCTCCGCAGCAGCATCCCTAATTTAAGCAACAACCCTCTTATTCAACTCTTGAGCTTCGCCGAAGCCGCCAAAACAGCCAATACCAATAAATTCCTCTCCGATGACCTCATCAACACCCTGCGCACCTTGGGCATTGACTTAACTCCAGACCTGCAAAACCTACAAACGCTAGCCAACCGTAACGAAGGGCCAGACAGCTGGCGTGGCTTTATCTTCCCGTATCTCGAAAACGAGCAAGATAACCCCCAACAAGGTGGTTTTTATTATCGCCAACAAGAAGGCGAAGAAGGTGAAGATGTCCAAACCCGCTTCTTAGTTAATTTACAGCTCAAAGAGCTTGGCACCATCCACCTCGATGGTCTCTATCAACCCCAAAGTGATAACGTTACTAACAGCCTTAACCTACGCCTTCATACCCAAACACCATGGCCAGATGACTTCAAACAACAGCTTTCAGCATTTGTCACACAAACCATGGAGAATATGTCACTCACCGGTAACTTTACCATCACAGCAACACCCCCCACCCAGAACCCTACCCAAGAAATTCTCACAGGCGTCACTAGCGCCAAACCACAACTGGCATAAACATCACAAGGCGCTAAAAAGCCTTTGTTTTTACATATAAAATTTACGCTTTAAGCTGGAACTTAGTTTATAGCTCTGCTAACCTTAGGTTAATAATAAAAAAATTCTAAAGCAGCTTAATGAACGACGATAATAAGTACAAACCAACACCACCACTTCCCCCGCGGGATGATAAACTTGTATCTCACGGCACAAGTTCAGCTAAACAATGGGAACGTGTTTTTGGCGGCGGCGATCGTTCAGCTGTAGCGCCCCCACCTGTAGGAACCCCTCCCCCAAGCGCTGCACCAGCTTATACGCCACCACAGCCTACCGCAACTCCGCCGCCTGCTGCGCCAGCCTATACCCCTCCTCAACCTGCCGCCACACCGCCGCCTACTGCACCAGCCTATACCCCTCCTCAACCAACACCTCCTACGCCTGTTGCTGCGCCACCAGCGCCTCGCCCTGCTTATACACCGCCGCCAACAACAGCGGCACCAGCAACCCCTCGTCCACCCTACGAGCGCCCTGCACTAGCACCAACAGGAGGCCGTGCGCCAGTACCACCACCGCCCGTTGGTGGTCGTCCCGCCGTGCCGCCACCGCCCGTTGGTGGCATCGGTGGCGCTCGCGTACCAAGCCCAAATCGTCCTAGCCTGACCGACCGCCAATTCGACACATTTTCTGCCCTTATCTACGAACTATCAGGCATGCGTTTCGAGAAAAACAAAAGCTACTTTATTGCCACAAAACTCGATAACCGCTGCAAAGAGCTTGGCATAGCCAATTTTGACGACTATCACGCTTACCTTCTATCACCATCAGGTCGCGCCGAATACGGCCACCTCACCGATGAAATTACGATTAACGAAACCTTCTTCTTCCGCCACCAGCCACAATTAGACGCCTTCGTGAACGAAGTTCTCCAACCTATGTTGTTTGCACGTCGCCAACAAGGCCAAACTAAAATTCGTATCTGGAGCTGTGCCGCATCAACTGGCGACGAAGCCTACACAACGGCACTCATGCTCAAAAGTATGGATGTCGGCAGCGACATTATCATTGAAATTGTTGGTACCGATATCTGCCACGATGCACTGCAAAAAGCCCGCGCTGGCCGTTACAAAAAATACGCTGTCCGCAATATCCCAGAAGCCATGCTCCAACAATATTTCACCTACGATGAAGCCGCACGAGATTACATCTTGTCTGACGAAATCAAAAAAATGGTTAAGTTCCAAGAAAATAATCTCATGGATGCCCGCCGCATTGCCTCTCTAGGCAAATTCGACATCGCCTTCTGCCGTAACGTGCTTATCTACTTCGACGAACCATCAAAAGAGCAAGTGGTCACTAACATCGTCAATGCCATGCAACCCGATGGCGTCGTCCTCATGGGTCACAGCGAGAACATTTATGGCCAACGCCACCTCCTCCACGTCGACAAAACACGTACCGCGTCAATCTCTTACATCAAAGCAAATAGTGCTCCTACTAAATAATGGCTAAACCCACTCCAAAAATCCACCCTAACCCTAACAATGCTTCGGAAAATCCGCAGAACCACCACGTACCAGAAACACTCGTCACACTAACAACTCCTATAACTGTTCCTGCCTTACATGGCAAAGCAGATCTAGAATTCACCTATACACCAGACCGCTTTATTTTGACCTCAAGCGACTTTCTAGAATGGCTCGACACCATGATAAAACACGGCGATAATAAAACATGGGAAGATCTTGCCGGCAGCCTCACGCACATCTTCTACGATACCCTCCTCCCCAAACATATCGCTCTCTCGCTTCACATAGAAGGTAAAGTTGGTCACACCATCGAAATGGTGAAACAACAACCCTGCAGCTAACACATTCGTTCTCTATATTTTAACTAGACCAAATCTACCCTGTATGCGATAACCATAATATATTTATCGCAACACCTAAGCATTTCGGAGAACCCCATGACCCATTGGGTAAAAAACCTCATTCCCAAAGAACACCAACACATGTTCGGTACCATCATCCCTTCAGAAGACTGCCCACCAAATATCAATAATAACGAACTCGTCAAACTTCTAAATAAGATAAAAGAATATTCAAATAACGTTGGTGAAGCGCATCCACATCGACAATTTTGTTTAACCCAAAATTGCAGCGCTTACTCTGTTGAAGAAAATACTGATGAGCTTACAATTATTATCGTAGAAGACAACAAAAAACTTGTTGGCTACCTTGAGCTTCCGCAAAAATGGCCTGTGAGCTATTACTTTGAAAAGTTCAAAAATATAAATAAGAGGCACCCCCTACAATTAGACCAAGCCTTGCGCGATGACGTTTGCAACATAATCAAAACACAACAAAACACACAAAACCTTAAGGTAACGTCTACAGGCCTGCGCCTTTCTAGCACACGCTCTATTCAACACATAGAGAACGCACTTGGCCCAGATTTCTATGGCATCTACAGAATGTCAAATGGCCCCTTCTCTCCAGGCTACCTAGAAGGCTACATTACCAATAAAGCAAACGCATAAAAAAGCGCCCCAACCTGGGGCGCTTTTTTGTAAATAGCTTACTGATTCATGCTCTTAAAGAAATCTGAATTCGTCACACATTTACGTAATTTTGTAAGCAAGAACTCCATGCTCTCCACTGTGTTCATCGGCTGCAAGATGCGACGCAGCACCCAAATTTTCTGCAAGGTTGGCGCATCAAACAGCAGCTCTTCATGACGGGTCGAAGACTTACTAATATCAATCGCAGGGTACGTGCGTTTTTCAACCAATTTACGGTCCAGCCAAATCTCGCTGTTACCAGTTCCTTTAAATTCTTCAAAAATAACTTCATCCATAC
>CALFWJ010000005.1 GCA_937928525.1 uncultured Alphaproteobacteria bacterium
TTTATTTTTAATTTAGGCTTGAAATTGGGCGTAGAGCGCTCCATATATAAGTTACATTCATTACCGTTTTAGCCGCTATACCCTTTTGGGTGTGGTTGAGACGGTTTCTTTTTTCTTTAAATGCATGGAGGTTTATCATGCGAAACGAACTTAAAACTTTTTGGTCTGCTTTTAAAGCTAAGCCATTTGATTATCTTTTATTGGCAGCAATTTTTATTGTTGTTGCTTACTTCATCAACCTTGCTTATGGCGTGCCTTGGTTTATTTCTGCCATGGGTGCCATTATTGCACTTGGGTTGTCGGCCGCTGTTTGTAAAATTCTGCACATCTTGTGGGATGTTATTAAAGCGCGTCGCGCAAAAACAGAGCCTTTAAGGCAGGCTGCTTTTCAACGTAAATTGAATGCCGCAAATGCTGAAGTGGAGCTAGAAGAGCACTTGGGTCGCCGTTATATTCCTTTGTTTAAGGGTATGACGGTTTCGATTCTTGTTGCTTTTGCGTTGGCGACACTGGCTTCTGTTGCTGGCTCTGGCAATGGTTACTTTGAAGTTTTGGTGAGCCCAAATTGGCTGACCATCACAATTGCCGTGTTGATTACTTGCGGTCTTGGCATGTTTCAGTTTACTTACTGGAAGATGTTTTTGGCTTCAGTGCAGCAACAAGGCTGGCGTGGCTTTATGAAGTACATCATGTTTTTTCCGGTGTTTTTAATGCTTGTTTTGCCTGCTTCTACCTTCTTTATGGTAATTGGTTTGGCTGGTGACTACTTAAATAAGGAGTATTATGTTAACCAAGTCGCTAACGTTATTAAGCCAGATGTAAACGCCGTGATTGCACAACGTGCCAATGACGACCAACTTATATCTGTGTTTACAGTTGAGGCGTCTAAGTGGCGCTCTATTGCTGAAGCTGAACGTAACACGGGACTTATTACTGGTTCTGCTGGTGATGGTCAGGTTACTTTTGCGGCAGAGAATAGCGCGCTTGCGTTAGAAAATGCTGTAATTGCCATTCAAGAAAGTAAGACTGCTAAGGCAGTATTTATTACTGACTTGAATAGCCAACTTACGGCTTTGGAAGAAACTGCGCGTGACTATAGCGGTGATGAAACTGCTGTTTTGCAGCAGATTCAGGGCATTAATACGACTTTGAGTGCTTTGCAGGCCGAAACGCCTTTATTGGCACTTAAGTCTGCGGCGGAAGCGGTTGGTCAGCTGGTTATTGCTGCGCCAAGTAACAACGCGGCGTTTGCTGAACGGCAAGCTCAAGCTATTATTGCATTGCGTGCAAATGCTAGACTCTCTCAGCAGCGGTTAGAAAATGCTATTACAACTATTGAAGGCTTTGATGTTCCTGAAATCAGGAATATTCCGAGCCCGAATGCAGTTGGTTTAGTTTGGACTTACTGGCGCTCAATCCAGATGTATATTATTGCAGCGATTGCAATTGATACAAGCCCGATTGTGCTCATTTTTGCTGCTTTAGTATTGCGTGTTCCGCGTAAAAAGGTTGGTTTGGCTGACGTTCAGCCAAAAAGACCTGGTCTTGCTATACCTAATGCTCCGGTTATGCCTGTTAAATCGAATAGCTTTAACCAGCAACAATCTGGCCAACAACAACAGCTTGAACCAACTGTGCCTGTGCAACAGGCCAAACCGGTCAAGCCCGAAGTTGAGGTGCCTGTTACGGCGCCTACGCCTATTACTGCTCAGGTTACTGCGCCCGTCCAAACGGCGCCGAGTGTTGAGTTAAGTGAAAAAATGTTAGGTATCATCAAAGGTCTTGCCGAGCAAGACTTTGCCAATGGTAAACGTAAGCATGCATCGCTGATGGCTGTTGAAGGATTTAATCCTAATCCAGTTAAAGGCAGCCAGGAAGAAGCTATTATTAAAGTTTATGACCAAGCTTGGTCTGATACTGAAAATAATGTTTTTGGTGATGCGCCAAAAAAGCCCGAAGCCGCCCCGATTTCAAATCGTGGTGGCCCACAACAGGCTTTAGAGGCACTGGCCAAGCAAGTAACTTTGGCCAAGCAACCAGAAACGGCTTAAGCCAAATTATTGCTGTTTTAAACTTTCAGTTTAAGCAACCTCCGCCAGCATTACGCTTTGCAGAGATATCTCGATACTAAAAAGGGCCCCCGTTATGGGGGCCCTTTTTGCGTGGTGCTTGCACAATATAGCTTAATAATATACATTCATTTTAAATCTTTATCTCTCTTCCCTTTTACAGGAGGCCAATAATGGCTGAAACTTTAACAACTCTCTTCACGACAGATAATGCTTCCTTTGCGGCAGTAAAAAAAATTGCGATTGCTAATGTAGTGACAACAAAAAACCGCGTTCTTATTCCTGAAGGTGAAATTCTTCATAAAGATATTTCTATTTATGTTGTTATTTTACCTATAAAACCTAAGATTTCTGCTAACTTAGCAGAAGAAATGGCCTATTCAGAAAAAGTTAAGAATCTTGATCTTTTAATGCGTGGCCGTGCAAAAATTCTTGAAAATGATCAAGTTTGGTACGCAGAAAAAATAAACCATGCAAGTGTTGCGAGCGTCTTTAAACGGATTGAATCAACCAATATCATTGCGAAACAAGGCGGTTTTACTGATTATGATAAAAACGGCCAAATTATCGTGATTACTGAAAAACTGGTTTAAAGGGTTTAAAAAAGCCGCTCTATTATGGAGCGGCTTTTTGGTGTTTTCTGGTTTTAATCTTCTAGCTGAATTTTGGCTTCTGCGCCTTCTTCCTCTTCGGGAATATATGTTGCGCGGAATGTTTTAACCTGTTCGCTGAGCTGCTTAAGGACGTCTTGCACGTTAATGCCCGCCACCGCCGACATGGTGAGCGGGGTGAACCCGTAGCGGGTTTTAAAGTCGGCTTGTTTGGCTGCAATTTCTTCGGGTGGCAGGCTATCCACTTTACTGAGTGCCATTACTTCGGGGAGATTGGCTAAATCGCTGTTGAATTTTGCGTCGTAGGCGGTGAGTTCGTTGCGGATGGTTTGGTAGCTATCGAGGTAGTTTTCATCGGTGATGTCTACCAAGTGTAGCACCACGGCGCAGCGGCTGACGTGTTTTAAAAACTTATGGCCAAGGCCTACGCCTGCGGCCGCGCCTTCGATTAATCCTGGTAAATCGGCGAGCACCATATCGGTGGCGCCGTCTTTAGTGGAGCCATAACGCACCATACCAAGGGCGGGTTTGAGGGTGGTAAAAGGGTAGTCGGCAATTTTAGGTTTGGCGTTGCTGACGGCACTAATGAAGGTACTTTTACCTGCGTTAGGCAGGCCAAGTAGGCCAACGTCGGCCAGTACTTTAAGGCGCAGCGTGAGTTCAATTTCTTCAGCTTCTTCGCCCTCGGTGAACTCCCGTGGTGCTTGGTTAGTAGAACTTTTGTAACTCAAGTTGCCGCGGCCGCCAAAGCCGCCTTTAAGGAGTTTAAATTCGGTGCCCATCTCAATTAAATCGGCGATGACGTCACCGGTTTCGGTGTTTATGAGCTCGGTACCTGGGGGGACGGGTAGAATAAGGTCGTCGCCGCCGCGGCCGGTTTTTTGCCGGCCTGAACCCGGTTGACCATTTTCGGCTTTGTGGTGTTGCTGAAAGCGGTAGTCGATGAGGGTGTTGAGGTTGTCGACCACTTTAAAAATAACGTCGCCGCCCTTGCCGCCGTTTCCGCCGTCGGGGCCACCAAATTCGATGTATTTTTCACGGCGAAACGACACGCAACCGTGCCCGCCTTTGCCTGAACGGGCATAAATTCTGACTTCGTCTAAAAACTTCATGCCACCTTGTACCTTTATAGGCGCGAAAATGCAACAGTTGCTGCATTTTTATGCAATTTAAGGCTTGACTGAATACAATGTTGTAATGTAACTTATTTTTATGAACAAAGAAGTACAGAGCAAATTATTGTTGAACTCTATCCGAGAAGCGGATGGCGGCAGCGTAGAATATATGGTGCAGACCCAGTCGGGTGAAAAGGTGCGCGGCACGATTGAAAATGCGTTCTTCCAAGAGTTTAAAGTGACCAACCAAGATATGACGGGCCAACGCAAAGAGCGAATTGCCGTTGAAAACGCTGACTATATTGAAGAAATGGCCAACCGCCAAATCCGAATTGGCTTACCTGAAGTGACGATTAAATAAATTTTATATTGCAAAAACGCCCTCTTAAACGAGGGCGTTTTTTTGTTTGGGTTAACCTGTGTTAGCAGCTTTTTGTTTAAGGCTTTCTTCTTGTGATGGCCAGAACTCTGCCATTTCATTCAGGATTTCAAGAGGTTCTATAAAGTCGAGTGTATTATATACAAGTACTTTATCGCCGCTTTTGTCATTTCTGGCCGATATTTGCAGCCTAGTTGGGCTAATCATATATATTTCAAAGATTTCGCCTTCTAGTTGGCCGGAATTTTGGCGTATTGCGCGCAAATAGCCTCTCTTTTCATCTCTAACGTTAAACAAAAAACATGCAGATTTTGATATATTCCGAACAAGCGCCACATCTAGGCAATCCAACATGTATAAGTCTAGGCTGTGAAAATCGCTATCACTCATTGTTTGTCCGACATATTTTTTTGTGACGCGCGTTATGGGTTTACCCAATACACCGTATTGTTTTGGTTGTGTGAATGCATCTGCCAATGCATCTGGACATAGCTCGTTCAGATTTTTCATAATCCACTTCCAAGCTTCTGCTTCAGTTGTTACGTGGGTTATTCGACTACCCAATTCTAGCTGGAGCATAGCTTCGCGTTGACCATTAAGTTCTCTGTATTTCATAATTAAGGGCGTGCCGTTAAGTTGAGAAAACGTGATTGATACAGCGCCATCTTTGGTAACATCGCCCACAAAATGTGGTGATGCGCCAAAAAAGTTTTTTAGTTTATACGCAATGTGGTTGGCAAAACGGGGGATAGGTTGTGTTTTTTGTTGAGGGTGCATTGTCATGATAATCCTTAGGTTCATGTTAAAATGGGAAAATAAGATGGGTATTGAAGTACTTTCTTTTTTAAAGCATGTATACCTCGCAAGCAAGCAAAAACTTGTTCTTACCCTTCTTTTCGGGTACATATAAAACCTGAATTATAAAAGTTGAAGAAAGCATTTTAAGTTGGTGAAAAAACAGCAACCCGTAACCCCTACCCCCGAAAATAAAACCTTTATTAATGAGGTAGATGACGCCCTGCGTGAAGAGCGCTTGGCCGCATTTTGGGCTAAATATAAACTGTTTATTATTGGCGGTATTGTTGCTTTGTTTGCGTTTGTAGCGGGGAAAGATTTATACGCAAGCCACCAGCACAAAACAGCGCAAGCTTTTGCCAATAGCTACGCCGATGCTGAACGCGCGAAAGATTTAACTGCCCTAACGGCTATTGCAAACTCTGGTAGCCCATTTGCGCCGTTGGCGGCTAATAACGCGGCACAACTTCAGCTTAACGTTGGTAACACTGCTGCGGCCGTGGCGTTATGGGATGATGTGACCGCCAACAAAAATGTACCCTTATTCGCGCAAGATTTAGCCCGCTTTAATGCTGCTGGGGCGCTTCTTGGCAGCGATACTGCGGCGGCAGAAGCACGGTTGCTGCCGCTCTTGGTTGAAGGCAATGCGTTTCGGTTATCAGCGCTTGAGCTTCAGGCACGTATTTTAATGAGTCGCAATGAAAAGGCCAGTGCCGCTGCTTTTTATGAAGAAATTGCGGGTACTGCCACAGCCCCGCGCAGCTTAAAACAACGGGCGCAACAAGCCTTGGCAACGCTGCGTTAAATAGGCTATACTTCAAGCCATAATGCCAACAAGAGGACACATAATCCCCATGCGTTTTAAAGCTTATTTTGCTCTATTTTTTATTTTACCCCTTATCACAGCTTGCCTTGGCGGCAAGGATGAGGCACCGCGCCTAGAGGGTGAGCGCATTGACGTTCTTATTCATAAATCTGACTTGACGCCAAATACTGCCGCACTTGCTGTCCCTCTTAATTTGCCGTCGGCCATTAAAAATCCAAACTGGTCGCAAACCGCTGGCACCCCTGACCATGCCCCCAAACACGTTAGCCTACCCGCTACCGTTAATCGCGCATGGACTGTTAATGTAGGTGGTGGCGATGGCCATACTCTTAACCCACCCGTGGTGAATGAAGGCCAATTATTCACGTTTAATACTAAAGGCCAAATTATTGCGCTAGATGCGGCAACAGGTAAGCAAAACTGGCGCGCTGAACTGAACCTACGTGAAGAAGACCTAGAGCTATTTACCGGTGGCCTTGCCGCTGCTGCTGACCGCTTATTTGTAACCACACCAACTGGTGAAGTTTTAGCCCTGAGCGCTAAAGACGGTAGCGAGATTTGGCGCATTGACCTTGCAGTGCCTATTCGTGCTGCGCCAACCTTTTTTGGGGGTGGGCTATTTGTAACGAGCCATGACAACCGCTTGTTCGCCCTTAATGGTGCGAACGGCAAATTGGTCTGGACACATTCTGGTATTGAAGAAAGCCTAAGTTTGCTGGGTGGCGCCGCCCCTGCTGCAGCTTATGGTGTTATTGCTGCCGCGTACTCTGGTGGTGATTTATACATATTAAAGGGCGCTGACGGCGAATACTTGTGGCATGACGCCTTTGCTGGCAGTAAAGCTGGCGACCCGTTTAGTGGCTTAAACGCAATTACGGCACCGCCCGTATTGGCCGATGGCATTGCTTACGCCGTTAATGTTAATGGCCGTCTTACTGCTTTTCATCTGCAAACAGGGCAGCGCCTTTGGAACGTTAATTTATCGGCGGCGCAAATGCCGTGGGTAGCTGGTTTTGGTGTATTTGTGGTAACTGAAAATAGTGAATTGGTGGCGCTTAACCGCCGCGATGGTGCTGTGCGTTGGCTCAAAAACTTGAATGGTTTTGTAAAAGATAAAAACCCTACCCGCACATGGGTAGGCCCTGTGCTGGCAGGTGGCCGCTTGGTGGTTGCTAGCAGCGATGGCTATGCCCTGAGCTTTAACCCGACCACGGGCGATAAACTTCTCACGGCTAAATTGCTTAAAGGGGATGGCACCACCGTTCCGCCGATTGTGGCGAACAACCGCTTGTACTTTTTGACCACCAATGGCCGCATTGTGGCGTTTGAGTAAAATCTCGCTTTTTCTTTAGGGTTGATATTGGTTTAAGGGCGCGCTACATAAG
>CALFWJ010000006.1 GCA_937928525.1 uncultured Alphaproteobacteria bacterium
GTAAATCAAGCCCATTTGTACAGCGGCGAGGGGGTTTTCTAGTTTACGGTCGTCGGTGTAGCGTTTATCGTCCAGAAATTCACCTTCAGAACCCCAGTAAATGTCTTCTTCTGGTTCCCAGATGTCAGCACGGCCACCGGCGAAGCCAAATGGCTCTAATCCCATTGATTCAATGGCGCAGTTACCGGCCAGAATAAAGAGGTCAGCCCAAGAAATACTTTGGCCATATTTTTGCTTAATGGGCCACAAGAGTAACCGCGCTTTATCTAGGTTGACGTTATCAGGCCAACTGTTTAGGGGTGCAAAGCGTTGGTTACCTGTGCCACCACCACCACGGCCGTCGGCGGTACGGTAAGTTCCCGCGCTGTGCCATGCCATCCGGATGAAGAAGGGACCATAGTGACCATAGTCGGCGGGCCACCAGTCTTGGCTGTCGCTCATGAGGGCAAACAAGTCAACTTTTATGGCAGCAAGGTCTAAGCCTTTAAAAGCCGCCGCATAGTCAAAATTTGGTTGAAGTGGGTTAGAAAGAGAAGAGTGCTGGTGTAAAATCTTCAGGTTCAATTGATTAGGCCACCAGTCTTTGTTGTTGGTGCCTTTACCTGCGCTGTGTTTTGCGGCAGTGCCCGAGAAGGGGCATGTTCCTGTTGCTTGCATGGTCTTGTTCTTTCTTGATTAAAAATTGAATCTACGCGGAATATAACAACATATTTTAACTTTAGCTATTATATATATTCTATATTTAATATAGTTTTTAGCTATAGTTTGTTGCAGTGTAAAAATCTCCAATATCAGGAGGTTTAAGAGAAGTTGCTTCGTTTATTCAAATACTGACACGCGTTGAGCTGGCGGCAGAATTGTATTAAGCATAAGCTCTAGTTGGCGCGGATTTTCTTGGCGCACAATAGACAGAACAGAAATTGTGTAAATTTTCCGTAATCCCATTTCTACGCCACTGTTCCGCTCTAGCTTACCCGCCATAGGTGAGAACACCATGTTCGCCAAAATCGCACCATACATGGTAGTTAGCAAGGCAACGGCCATGGCAGGGCCAATTTTGCTCGGGTCATCTAGGTTACCGAGCATCTGCACCAAACCAATAAGAGTACCAATCAAGCCCATAGCAGGAGCTACTTCACCAGATTTTTTGAAAATTTGAACGCCAGATACGTGCCGTGCCGCCATATTGTTGGTGTCTGCTTTAAGGGCGGATTCAATTACTTCTGGCGGCGAGCCATCAACGGCCATAGTCAAGCCTTGTTTTAGGAAGTCATCTTCAATGGCTTCAATGTCGTTTTGAATGGCTAGCAAACCGTCTTTACGTGCTTTTTGCGCCAGTTCCAAAATCATTTTTGTTTCGTCAACGGGGTCAGGTGCCTTAAATAGCAGTGTTTTTATTAGAAGACCTTGGCCTTTAATCACTTCAGGGAGGCTAAATGATACAGTTGTAATGGCAAATGTACCCGCAACAACAATCAGAACACTGGGGATATCGATAAAGGCACCAAGCGAACCCCCAAGCAGAATGGCCACAAGAACAAGGCCAAAGCCAATAATCATCCCAATGAGCGTTGCTAAATCCATTCTGAGTTAATGCCTTTGCTTGTTATTATTTGTTGTGTGGAGAAGATTTAACAATCTCGGTCATAGTCACGCCTAATTTATCTTCCACAATCACAACTTCACCACGGGCAACTAAACGGTCATTTACGTAAATATCAACGGTATCGCCCACTTTACGCTCTAGCTCTACCACGGCACCACGGCCTAATTTAAGCAATTGGTTAATGTGCATAACGGTGGTCCCTAGTACGGCTTTAACGGTGACAGGAACGTCATAAACGGCTTCTAGGTCTGCCTGCGCGCCTTCGCCAACAGTGGCGTTGCCAAGATCTTCAAAATCTACATTTTTGCTTGAGTCTGCTGCTTCAGGGGCGGTATTGTCTGACATGGGTGTTCAATTTTTCTATATTCTTAAGTTAAAGATTAGGGTTTTTTTTAAGGTTTGGCAAGGGATTATCCGCTTTAACAAATGCTAGAATGCTTATTGCGTGGGCGTCTCAGAGGTTGTGGTATTTGGCTGTAATTCGGCTACTAATTCATCATTGGGGTCAATCAGGTCGTCGGCGCGGGCATTGACCGATTCAGCTGCTGCCTGCGAGAGGCTGTCATCAGCAATAGGGGTGGGCGCTTGAGCGATAGGTTCAATGTTGGCTGCACCAGCACTGAGTAAAAGCTTGTCCAATCTCTCCATCAGCGAACTTAACCGTTTATCTAACCCTCCCGAGTGCCATTCTAGTGCGCAATCAGCAGGGCCAAGGCTTGGGTCACCTTCAATAACAATATTGCCCTTGCTTTCAAGCATGGCGCCATGAGCCACAGTTGCATTGGGGTGAATTTTGAGCGTTAGGTTCTGAGCGTTACGCGCTTCTTCTAATAAATCCGTTAAGTGGCCAGTTAAAATATTGTCAGTGTAGTTTTCTGCCGCGTGGTGAACAATTTTGGTTAAGCTATGACGGAGTAAACCGAGTAAGTTTTGTTCAATTTCTTGCAAAGAAGACGTGTGTGCACCTTCAAGAATATTCAGAGCTTGCTGTAATTGTTCAGATTGCTGATTAAACTTAACAGTAAAATTTTTCTCAGCCTCGGCCTGCCCCTCAAGGCGTCCCTGCAAAAGCCCTT
>CALFWJ010000007.1 GCA_937928525.1 uncultured Alphaproteobacteria bacterium
CTTTAAATTATTTAGATGTAACTTTAGCAGTAGTGGAATCTGACCGTGTGGCCGCCCATTACGCCCAAGAAATCACTACCTTTACCCCTGATTTAACCGTGCTTACTTTTCCTGCTTGGGATGTAACGCCCTACGACCGTGCAGCTCCCAGCGCACACATTACGGCAGCGCGGCAAAATACTTTAGCATCTGTTACGGCGCACAAAGCAGGCACGCCCTTGTTGGTTTTAGCCACGCCTGCGGCGCTTGCGACCAAGCTATTACCTGCACAAAAAACACCACTTACTCTTAAGCTAGGGCAAGATTATGCGCGCGAAGAGTTATTACAGAATTTTGTAGCGCTTGGCTTTAATCGCCAAGATGTGGTGACTGACGTGGCAGAGTTCACCACCCGCGGTGCGATTATTGATATTTTTCCACCGTTGGCGGCTCACCCAATACGGTTAGAGTTTTTTGATACCGAGCTAGAAAGTATCCGCCCGTTTAACCCCCTCACCCAGCGTACTATTGCACATGAAACGCCGCCAAAAACGGTAATGCTTACGGCGGCAAATCCTCTAGATTTAAACGAGGATGCTATTGGTATTTTTCGGCAAAATTGGCGTGAGACTTTTCATGACACACAGACCGAAACCTACACGCAAATAAGCGACGGTATTATGCCCAGCACTGCACAACATTATTTGCCATTATTTAGCACTGAACCTTTAATTACATTATTTGATGCCGCGTTAAAAGCTCAGCTTATTTTAACGCCCAATGCTGCTGACGCCGCAGAAAATTTTCAGGCCCGATTACGCGAAGCTTATGCATTTAGACAAGAAAGCATAAGTAAACGCACAACGCCAGAGACGTATTTTCCGTTGCCACCAGAGCATTTATATTTAGAGGAAGATAGCTATGCGGTAAAGCTCAAAAAACATGCTGTCACGCAGCTTTCACCGTTTAAGGCTGACGTTAAAAAAGACATTATGAACGCACCATTGGTTGAACATTTATTGCCTATCAAACCACAGCAGGCCGCTAAAATGGCTGCGGAACTATGTGTTAATCAAGCTCAAGCTGGTCACCGCATTATTTTAACGGCACCTACGCAAAGCGCCCTGTTACGCCTCAATAAAACGTTAGAAGATTTAACAGATAAGCTGCCCACCACCATTGAAGTAAAAACGTGGCCAGAAACGCAAAAGCATAAAGCAAGCTTAATGTTGAGTTTAATTACACACGGATTCAGTGATACACAAAACAAAATAACGCTGATTACTGACCAAGATATTTACGGTGAAAAAATTGGCGGTGTTGCACGCTCTAGTGGTAAAAATAAGGCTTCTGATGCTCAAAAATTCTCGCACTTTAGTGAGCTTTCTATTGGCGATTTTGTAGTGCATGAAGACCATGGTATTGGCCGCTTTGATGCGCTATTAACTATGGAAACGCCCAACGCAAATGGTAAAACCCTCAAGCAAGATTTTTTGAAATTAACTTATGCTGAGGAAGCGCGTTTGTTTGTTCCGGTTGAAGCATTAGATGTTTTATCTCGGTTTAAAGCGGGCGATATCCATGGTGTTGAAGAAGGCGAAGTAGCGACGGTTCAGTTAGATAAATTGGGTGGCACATCTTGGCAAACGCGCAAAGCGCGCGTGAAAGAAAACCTGATGGAAATGGCCAAACACCTCATGGCTACGGCTGCCGCCCGCGAAGTGCATAACACCAAACCGCACCCCGCCCCCGATAGTTTATATGATGAATTTTGCGCAAGCTTTCCCCACCGCTTAACAGCTGACCAAGCCCGCACGATGGATGAAGTTCAGGCCGACTTAACGGCATCTAAACCGATGGACAGATTGGTAGTAGGTGACGTTGGTTTTGGTAAAACTGAAGTGGCGGTACGTGCGGCATTTATTGCGGCAGCAGGCGGTAAACAGGTCGCGATAACGGTGCCCACTACATTATTAGCACGCCAACACGCTGATGTGTTTAAAAGCCGTTTCCAGAATTTTCCGTTTACAATAGGGACGTTAAGCCGCTTGGTTTCAAGCAAAGTTGCGGCTAAAACAAAAGCAGATTTAGCAGCAGGTAAAATTGACATTATTGTGGGTACGCACGCCTTATTAAGTGACAGTATTAAGTTCAAAGATTTAGGTTTATTGGTCATTGATGAAGAACAGCGTTTTGGTGTTAAACACAAAGAAAAACTAAAGACCTTAAAAGATACCGTAGATGTTTTAACGCTAACCGCAACACCTATTCCACGCACGTTACATATGGGATTAAGTGGCCTTAAAACCCTCTCTACTATTACTACGCCACCCGTTGACCGCTTAGCAATTAATACGCTTATTTCGCCGTGGGATGCCAAGGCCATACGAGAGAGTTTAATGCGTGAACTTTACCGCGGTGGGCAAGCTTATATTGTAACGCCACTCGTGCGAGACATTCCGCGCCTTGAAGAAAAAATTAAAGCGATTGTGCCTGAAGCGACAATTCAAATCGCACATGGGCAAATGACTCCCACCGAACTCGAAAATGTGATGGAAGCTTTTTATGAAAACAAGTTTAACGTACTGATTGCCACCACCATTGTAGAGAGCGGGTTAGATGTTAAGAACGCCAATACCTTATTGGTGCACCGCGCGGACCGTTTTGGTTTAGCACAATTGTATCAATTACGGGGGCGGGTTGGCCGTGGCACGGCGCAAGGCTACGCTACCTTCTTTTTACCAGAGGGGCCTATTACACCCGACGGCATGAAACGGCTGCAAGTTTTGCAAAAGCTAGATGGTTTAGGTGCGGGCTTTTTAATTGCAAATTACGACATGGATATTCGCGGCTTTGGGAACTTAGTGGGTAAGCAGCAAAGCGGGCAAATACGAGAAATTGGCGCCGAGCTTTACGGTAAATTATTAAAAGAAGCTGTGAACACACTTAAACGCCGTCAAAAGAACAAACTGGCTGTAAGTAGCCCCACCCAAGACGCGCCTGAAGTTGAAGCAGCGCACTTTACGCCAACACTTAACTTAGGGCTGACATACCTATTACCTGAAGAATATATCCCTAATCAGACCGACCGTTTGACGTTATATCGGCGCTTGGCGAACTTAGAAACAGCAGATGAAATTGCTGACTTTAAAGCTGACTTAGCCGACCGTTTTGGCCCACCACCTGCCGAAGCCACACACCTGTTAGACGTCCTTACTATTCGCAATACATGTAAAAACCTGAATATTGAAAAGCTAGATGCGGGGCCGCGGGGCATCACGCTACACTTCTATCAAAAAACTTTTGCGCACCCGATGAATTTATTGAAGCTTATTCAAACCAATGCGGGAATTATTACACTGAACCCTGACCAGTCAGTGAGCTTTAATACGCCAACGCAAAGTGATAGCAAACGTTTGGCGCAAACGCAGAAGGTATTAGCTAAACTAGAAGATTTAGTGAACGATTAAAAATCTACCACTTCAACCTCATGGCCAAAATGGCGCATATACGTGAGGAGGTTTTGGCTACGCATGGTGAGAGTCATGTCTGAGCGGAGGGGGTGTGGGTTGAGCAGCTCTGCCTTGGTGAGTTTTTTGTCAATGAGCACTTTTTCGATGCGGTTTTCAGGGTCGTTGATGAGGGCTAACGGACTGACCGAGCCTTGACGCACACCGAGCACTTCCCACAACAAATCAGTATTTGCAAACGAGAGGCTGCCCTGTGCGCCCAAAATGGGTTTAAGGCTTTTAATGTCTATGGTTGCATTTTCTTCGGCGACCACTAAGTAACAACGACGTTTTTTATCGCGCAGAAACAGGTTTTTGATGTGCGTGCCTTCAATATT
>CALFWJ010000008.1 GCA_937928525.1 uncultured Alphaproteobacteria bacterium
GTTTAGTGGCAAGTAAAAATTCTTTTCGCAATGTACAGCGGCCTCATGCTGGTACAACACCTCCGCCCCGTAAAAGCTCTAAAAAAGCAGCTTAAAGAAAATGCCGCCCTTTGGGGCGGCTGTTTTCGTTATAAATACCCCAACTCCAACGCCGCTGCCTCGCTCATCATGTTTTTATGCCATGGCGGGCTGAAGGTTAATTCTGCGCGCACCTCCCCTACCCCCGTGACGGTCTGAACGCCTTGAATCATATCGGCCGGAATTTGATGCGCCACTGGGCAGTTAGGCGCCGTGAGGGTATAGGTTAACACCACGTCACTTTTGCCGGCGGTTGCGGGCATAATTTTGATGTCATACACCAGCCCCAAGTCATACACATTCACGGGCAGTTCGGGGTCATACACGTTGCGCAGCGCGTAAATAATTTTCTCTTTTAAGGGTGCATCAGCCGTTGGCGCAGCTTCAGTTTCAATCGGGGTAATTTCAATTTTTGCCATAAGATTTTAACAATTTTAACTACAAATTTTTATAGTTTTTTCAATAGCTTCAACAAGTTTTTGAATGTCTTGCTTTGTGTTATACGGCACAATACTGGCACGGATGGTGCCGTCAATTCCAAGCTGCTCCATCAACGGCATCGCGCAATGATGCCCCGTGCGGCAGGCCACACCACACTTGTCTAAAATCACCGCGGCGTCATGCGTATTTATGCCCTCAAGCACAAAACTTAACGCCGCCGCTTGTGTGTCTGATGTGTAGCACGTTACGCCCCGAATATTCGCTAGCGCCGTTTTTAATTCTGCGAAGAGTTCGGCTTCATACGCTGCAACTTCCGCCGCATCAAAACTGGTCACAAAATCTACCGCCGCGCCAAGACCAATCACCCCCACAATGTTGGGTGTGCCGGCCTCAAATTTTGCTGGCGCCGCAGCATAAGTAGTGCCCGAAAAACTGACCCGCTCAATCATGTCGCCCCCGCCTTGCCACGGCGGCATAGAGGCCAGCAATTCCGCCCGCCCCCACAACACACCAACGCCCGTGGGGCCATACAGCTTATGCCCGGTCCAGACCACAAAGTCCGCGCCCAGCGCTTGCACATCAATGCCGCCATGAACAATCCGCTGGGAAGCATCAATCAACGTCGTGACCCCACGCGCCTGCGCCGCAGCGCACACCGCAGCAACATCCACCACCGTGCCCAAAGCGTTAGACAAGCCCGTGCAGGCGACCAGCTTGGTTTGGCTTGTTATTTCCTGAATAATATTCTCGGCAGGCAAGCTGCCGTCAGCTTCAATTTTCGCCACTTTAATAACCGCACCAACCCGCTTGGCCAGCATTTGCCACGGCACAATATTGGCATGATGTTCTAACTCGGTTAGCAGAATTTCATCACCGGCCTGAATATTCTGTGCACCCCACGTGGCTGCCACTAAATTGATGCTCTCGGTAGCGTTTTTGGTCAACACAATTTCATTTTCTGCCGCCTTCATAAACGCCGCAATTTTCGCGCGCGCAGCCTCGTACGCTGCCGTCGTTTTTTGGCTAAAGCCGTATAAACCGCGGTGCACATTGGCGTAATGCTCTGCGTGCACTTGCGCCATAGCCTCTAGCACCACCTGCGGCTTTTGCGCGCTGGCGGCACTATCAAGGAACACCACATCCGGGTTCTCGCTAAAAATAGGAAAGTGCTGACGCCACATAATCTTACTTTGTCAAATAAGTTTCAATATGATCATGCACCGCCGTATGGGCTGGCGCATACTCAAGCTTAGAGGCAATTTCTTGCGCAAACGCCTGAATCAACATCGCGCGCGCCTTATGCGCCGGAATCCCCCGCGCCGCCAAGTAGAACAGCGCCTCATCATCCAACTGCCCTGTGGTCGTCCCGTGCGAGCACTTCACGTCATCGGCGTAAATCTCCAGCTCTGGTTTTTGGCTGGTGCGCGCGCCCTCAGACAAGAGCAAGTTTTTACACATCATGTAAGCGTCGGTTTTTTGTGCGGCCTGATGCACATGGAATTTGCCCTGAAAACTGGCGTGCGCACTGCCGTCCAGAATTTGCCGCTGCTCTACATTTGCCGTGCAATTTGGCGCTATGAATTGAATGTCCGCCCAGCTATCTGCCTTTTGTGACCCTTCAATCAAGTTTAAACCTTGCAAATTGACGTGCGCATGTTCACCCTCTAGGTATGCATGGGTTTCCACTCGGCTCGCCGCCGCACCTGTGGTTAAAGTGAATTGATTATATACCGCATTTTCGGCCAACTTTGCTGTCACCTTGCGGTGTATCACGTGCTGATGTCCGCCAATATGCATCCGCACATGGGTGAGGGTTGCGCCAGTGTGAATGTCAAACGTCTGTGCATCGGTCAGCACCGCGTCGTCTGGGTTACCAGTGATAATCTCGAACAGAATTTCTGTCCGGCCTGCCGCTACAGTGCCTTGCCAGTCACCACTATGCAGCGTACTATTTTGCAGAATAGTCGTGTGATCGCCAAACATATGGAAGAGCGGCTCCTCAGCCCGCAAATTTTCCCGCGCAAAATGACGGGTTGCCATAAAGCAAAACGCTTCCTTCTGGGCACGCGTTGTGGGTTTAGGAATGATAAATTGAGGCATTATAAACTCCTAAGCCGCCATAATTTTATCGTAGCCGTTTGCCTCAAGCTCTTTGGCGAGACTCGCATCACCCGATTTCACAATTTGGCCGTCAGCCATAATATGCACAAAATCAGGCTTAATATAATCGAGTAAACGTTGGTAATGCGTAATAATCAAAAACGCACGATTATCGGCCCGCAAATCATTCACTCCCGCCGACACAATTTTAAGCGCGTCAATATCAAGGCCAGAATCTGTCTCGTCTAAAATTGCTAATTGCGGCTCAAGCAGCGCCATCTGCAAAATCTCAAAGCGCTTCTTCTCCCCGCCAGAAAAACCTTCGTTTACACTGCGCTTCAAAAAGCTTTCATCCATTTTAAGTGCCGCTAAATGGGTACGGATAAGACGCAAAAACTCAGCGCCATTTAATTCTTTTTCGCCTGCCTCAATCCGCTTGGCGTTTAATGCCGTGCGTAAAAACTGTGCTGCGTTTACACCAGGAAGTTCAACGGGATATTGAAACGCCAAAAACAAGCCATTCCGCGCGCGCTCATCAGCGCCTAAATCGTCTAAGTTTTCGTTGTTAAACACAACACCACCTTGGGTAATGGCATAACCGTCTTTCCCTGCCAGCACATTCCCAAGGGTAGATTTACCAGCACCGTTAGGCCCCATAATGGCATGAACCTCACCCGCCTTCAGGGTTAAATTCATTCCCTTCAAAATTTCTTTTTTACCATCCTCTAGACTTTCATCTTCAATCTGAGCGTGTAAATTCTGGATGGTTAATACTGTTTTTGACATTTTTTGTATATTCTATCGGTTGACATTTATGAAAATTGGGGTAAGAGTGTAGCTATCTTTTATCGGAGAAACATTATGAAGAATAACGTTCATCGCGGCCAAAGCATTTCGCTTACCGCAGAGATAATGGCCGCTTACGGCATCTGGGATGGAAAAATCAGTACGGTTATCGCCTATATTGATGAAATCCTTGGTAAAAAAGAGGAGCTTGCCAATGCAGCCTAATTTTCTTGCTGGCATGGCCGAAAGCGCTGTTGGCGTTTCACTAGCAACGCCTTTTTTATCAACAATAACACCTGCTCCCGTCATTGACGAAGAGTGGGTTGCCAGCGCAAAACTTTTGGTTGAAGGGGAAGATAACCCCAATAAATCAGAAATGCCAAAACTCAGCCAAGCTGAAATTGAAGCGCTTTTTAACAAAGAAAGCCCTTTATTTACATCACGCTGATACCCAACGACCCCCTGCCAAGTGCGGGGGGTTGTTTGTTTGCGTAAAATATTTGAAAGAAAAGCCATTAACCCACGCTCCCCTCTAAGCTAATCCCCAATAATTTCTGCGCCTCAATGGCAAATTCCATGGGTAGGTGCTGCAATACTTCTTTGGCGAAACCATTTACAATCATCGCTACCGCATCTTCTTCACTTAAGCCACGTTGCGCGCAATAAAACATCTGATCTTCACTAATTTTACTCGTCGTCGCTTCGTGCTCGGCGGTCGCGTTATGGTTCATAATATCAATATAAGGCACCGTATGCGCACCGCACTGGTCACCAATAAGAAGACTATCGCACTGCGTATAGTTCCGCGCACCAGAAGCTTTGGGGTTCATGCGCACAAGGCCGCGGTAAGTATTTTGCCCCTTATCGGCACTAATCCCCTTGCTAATAATCACACTCTTGGTGTTTTTACCTAAATGAATCATCTTCGTGCCCGTATCCGCTTGCTGCATCATCCGTGTGAGCGCCACACTGTAAAACTCGCCCACGCTGTCATCGCCTTCTAAAATACAAGACGGATACTTCCACGTAATCGACGAGCCTGTCTCCACCTGCGTCCAACTAATTTTACTGCCCTTACCACGACATGCGCCGCGTTTGGTCACAAAGTTGTAAATTCCGCCTTTACCGTTTTCATCCCCAGGATACCAATTCTGCACCGTCGAATATTTAATTTCCGCCCTGTCCATCGCCACTAATTCAACCACCGCCGCGTGCAACTGGTTTTCATCACGCATAGGCGCCGTGCAGCCCTCCAAGTAGCTCACATAGCTCTCATCTTCCGCGATAATCAACGTGCGCTCAAACTGGCCCGTGCCTTGCGCATTCATACGAAAATATGTTGACAGTTCCATTGGACAACGCACGCCCGGCGGGATGTAAACAAAGCTACCGTCAGAGAACAC
>CALFWJ010000009.1 GCA_937928525.1 uncultured Alphaproteobacteria bacterium
TGCCCGTTGGTACCGTGGGCAGTGTAAAGGCCATGCGCCTGGACGAGCTGGAAGACATGGGCAAAAACGATAATGGCCACAACGTCGGCGCGAGCATGATTTTAGGCAATACCTACCACCTATTTTTGCGGCCGGGGCACAAAAACGTGGCGCAACTGGGTGGTTTACACAAATTTATGCGCTGGCCGGGCCCTATTTTGACCGACAGTGGTGGCTACCAAGTGTTTTCGCTCACCAAAATGCGTAAAATAACCGAAGAAGGCTGTAAATTTAAAGCCCATACCGACGGCCAATGGCACATGCTCACACCCGAGCTGAGCACCGAAATTCAGCACGATTTAGACAGCACCGTCACCATGGCGTTTGACGAGTGCACGCCTTACCCCGCCGAGTATGGCGTGGCGCGGGAAAGCATGGCGCTGTCGATGCGCTGGGCCAAGCGTAGCCGCGATGCATTTGTAGCGCGCGAAGGTTATGGTCAGTTTGGTATTCAGCAGGGCAGCATGTACGCAGATTTGCGCCAACAAAGTACCGATGAACTGACAGCAATTGGTTTTGAAGGCTACGCCATTGGCGGCCTTGCTGTAGGCGAAGAGAGCGAGATTTTACACAAAATGATTCCCGTTTGCGCCGATATGTTGCCAGAAGATAAACCGCGTTACCTCATGGGTGTGGGCTATCCGTCCGATATAATTAAGGCCGTACAAGCTGGCGTTGATATGTTTGACTGTGTGCTGCCCACCCGCAATGCCCGTAACGGTCAAGCCTTTGTGCATAGTGGCGTGATTAACATTAAGCGCAGCGAGTACGCGCTGGATGATTCTCCGCTTGACCCACTCTGTAAGTGCCGCACCTGCACGGGCGGCTATAGCAAGGCGTATTTGCGGCATTTGTGGCGCGAAAACGAAATTTTAGGGCACATGCTGATTACCCAGCACAATTTGTTTTTCTATATCAACATGATGACCGAGCTGCGCGCCGCCATTGAAGCAGGCACTCTCAAAGAAGTTGCAGAAAAAATGTTGCAGACCTACCGCTAGGGCGGTATGGTGCGGTTTCTAACTTAGAAATATCTGAATTATTTTAACAGCAAAGGAGAAAGCTGATGATACCACATAGCTACAATGGACACGCAACAACAGTAAAATTAATGACTTTGGAAGAGGTTGGTAATAATGCTCTTACGCGTTGGCTAGTTTATACTGTACTAACATGTATAGGGGTTGCTTTGCTGACTTTGTCAGCGCAAGTTAAAGTACCAATGTGGCCAGTTTCTGCAAGTTTACAAACACTTGCCGTGTTTGGTTTGGCAACCCTGTATGGTTTCCGTCTTGGCATGGTCACAATGTTTGGCTATATGCTGCTGGGCGCTCTTGGCTTTGATGTGTTTGCAGGCACAACCGCAGAGCTTAACGGTTGGGAGTATATGCAAGGCACAACGGGTGGTTACCTACTTGGTTTTGTGATCGCTATGGGTTTGATTGCAAAGTTTGCAACCAGTGTGAAATCACATTTGTGGTTAATGTTTGCAGGTACAGCCGTTATTTATGCACTTGGCGTTACTTGGCTAGCCTACCAATCAACTGTACTAGACTTTAACGGTGCGCTTTGGCATGGCATGATTGTTTTCTTGCTTGGAGATGCACTTAAACTCGCCATTGTGGCAGGTTTGGGATTTGTGCTTCAAGACAAGATTCAAAGCTTTAAAGAAAAGTTACACCTCAAGTAGCTTAAACGCCTAAAATACAAGCAACGGCGCAGGATTTTTCCTGCGCCGTTTTTTGTTTCTCAGCCTTATGTTTTGAGGTGGTCAAGCAAAAATATTATCAAGAATGAGGCTTTTTGGTTACAGGGTGTGCGCTGTTGTGTTGGTGGCGGGTTGTTTGTGGTTCGGGCTTCTTATAGAGTTAAGCCAATAACACAGGAAACCCCACCTATGAACAATAACGCGGTAGAAAACATGACTGATATTTTACATTCAAGCGGTTTATTTGTGGTGGTTGAAGACGCAGTTGAAACAACTGAAACCGACGCAGAAGTGGTTTTTCCTGACGCATTTTATGACTACTTTGAAGTTGCCGCAGCATAATGGCTGATGTTCTTTCTTTCCCCACACAATCTACTGAGCATACGTCTTTCGAGCAGGCTGAACGTGAAGCTATTATGGCCGTTGTTGAGCGTATTAAACGCGCCGATGACCGCAACCAAGCCAGCCGCAGCCCCGTGCGCGCTGTAAGTGCCGTAGAAAAAGACTTTCAAGAAGATGCAAACCTACCAGTCGAATTCTTTGACTTCTTCAAGATTGAGAAGCAAGCTTAATAAAAAAATCATAAAAAGCCGCCATGAAGGCGGTTTTTTTTATGGGTATTTTTAAAGAAGAATTAAGCCGTAACAAGTGTTAACACAATAGCACTCACAACCATCACCATCGATGCAGTCAAGCTGGCATCATCTCCGCGTGAAATTTTGTAGTAAATGGTGAGCCATACCGAGGCCAAAATAGTAATAGCGCCCACGTAAGCTGGGTTAGGAGCAAGCGCAATAGCTGCAAGCATAATGGGCACACCAACCATTAAAATAAGCCCCATAACGGTGGCGCCAAAAATATTGTCTTTCGTGCAAACACTTAATAGTGATTGGCCACGATGGCATTTAATCCAGCCGCCAGCCAGAACGGCTGCGATAATACCGCTCACACTTAAAAACATGAGGGCACTACCAATGAGGTTGCTCGTAGAGATAGCCTCTTTGGCGAATACATCAGCGCCAGTAAATAATAGTGCAATGGGCACAACCGCAGCTAATGCCTTAACTGAGGCATCTGAGCGACGGAAGTTAAGCAGCGCCGCTGCCGTTAAGCTAAAGCAAGCTAGAATGGTAACCAGCTGCATTGTGCTAAGGCTGGTGATGCTGCTTGGCTCTAACAAACCCCACAAGAAGAACAAAAAGAAGATTTTAAGGGGAATATACATAGCAGTTAAACGTCCACCATGTGTGGCAGATGCATTCATGAGCAGAATATCGGCCACTGTAATAACGGCGCCAGCTGCAGCAGCAAATGTGTAGAACATAACTTCTTGTGGTGCACCCAAATATAACGATAGTGGTAGACCAATACCTAGTAAAACAAACCCACGGATAAAGACGGCAATAAAACCATCCAGCTTAAACACATGGTTGGCATGAATAAGAGCCGCGCCAAAAAAACTAAAAATAAGAGCAAGCAGGGGCCAAGTGAAAATCATACGCTAAGTGTAAGCTTACGCGGTGAGAATAACAAGCGCTAAGGCACTGATAATCATTAAAATAGCGGTGCGTTTATCGCCACCGTCATTTTCGTTAGTATAATGGTTATAAAACATGAGCCACACAGGTGTGAGCGTGCCAATAGCCGTAACATAAGCAGGGTTAGGGCTAAGCTGTAGGGCGGTTAAAAACAACATAAAACTCACTAAACCAACGAGGGCTAACATAAAGGCAGGTTTTAGCATTTCTGGCGCCATTAAGGGTTCATCGGGGCGGATACGAAGTTTGGGAATAAACAGAAACGGCGTTGCACATACCAAACCTGTATTAAACACCACATATAAGTAAGCAAAGTTTTGCATAAATGCTGTATCGGCCGAGCCTAATTTAGCAATGGTATCGGCCAGTGCATAAATAAACCCAATGGGGGCAATTTGTAGAAACAGTTTAAAACTCGCATCGGCCTTACGCATGCTGAATAATGCAAAAGACATTAGGGCAAACGGGAACATAACATAAATAATATTAGCGGGCTGCTTTAGGTAGAAATCCCACATGTTCGGCGAAATCGCAATCCAGAGGGCAAACGAGGCAAAAATTTGCACGGGAATATACATAGTTGCAATGCGGCCGTTATGTTTGCTGGCCATATTTAAAATAACGGCGGTGCCAATTACCATAGAAACACCGTGCGTAATTGCTGCCATATAAAAGAGGGGGTTTTTAGGAAAATCAATAAACAGTGTCATCGGGGATAAAAGAATAAGCGAGAAGAACATACGGTAGAAGTTAAGCCGGAAACCTTCCATTTTATACACGCGGTTAATCCCCGAAAAAACGGCGGATGTCATGCTAAATAACAGGGCGAAGAGAATCCACATTTGGTTAAGCTTCTTGTTGGTAATCTTGTACCATTTAGGACCTAATTTATAGGTTTGGCAAGCGGTAAATGATGCGCCGCTTAAAATAAGTATAAGCCTCTATTTTTGCTGCATTTGCCAAAGCTCAGCATATTTGCCGCGCTTATTCAAAAGCTTAGTGTGTGTGCCTTTTTCAGTAATTTCACCGCTATCTAGCACTACAATTTCATCGGCAGCGGTAATGGTGGAAAGGCGGTGGGCAATCACTACGGTGGTACGGTTAGCCATCAGTTTCTCGAGCGCTTTTTGCACTTTGCGCTCCGATACGGTATCAAGGTTGCTGGTGGCTTCATCCAACAGCAAAATAGGGCTGTTACTTACCAGTGCGCGGGCAATGGCAATGCGTTGTTTTTGTCCGCCAGAAAGTTTAACACCATTCTCGCCTAAGTTCGTATTATAACCATCAGGCAGTTGGTCAATAAAGTCGTGGGCGGCAGCATCTTTGGCGGCTTGAATAATTTCAGCCTCAGTGGCGGAAGGGTTCCCGTAGGCAATGTTAGCGGCGGCGGTATCGTCAAAAATGGCTACATCTTGCGTTACCAACGCAATGTGTTGGCGCAGCGAGAAGAGGGTGCTGTGTTTAATCGATTGACCATCAATGAGTATTTGTCCTTCTGTGGGGTCAAAAAAGCGTGGAATAAGGTTAAGTAAGGTCGACTTACCAGCGCCGCTGCTGCCCACCAAAGCAATGGTTTTGCCCGCAGGGATATTTAAGTTTAAGCTCTCAATTGCTGTTTTTCCATCCGAGTAGGTGAGGGTAATGTCTTCAAATTTAATTTCACCTTTGCTCACTTTAAGTTGTTTGGCTTTGCTTAAATCACGCACGCGCCGGGGTTCGTCCATCAAGGCAAAGGTGCGGTGTGCGGCCGACAAACCTTCTTGCAGGATATTGTTTAAATTAGTCAGGCCTTTAATGGGGCGAATAATAATAACAGCAGAAGCCATAAAGCTAGCAAACGCGCCAGGTGTAAGCGCACCATCGGCTATGCGGTAACCCGCAAACAGCATAATGAGGCCAATAGCAATTGTGCCAATCAGCTCTACGGTAGGGCTAGAAATTGCGCGCACCCGCACCGCGCGCACGGTGGTGGCAAATACATCGTCAATGTGCAAGTTGGTGCGGTTGCGTTCGTGGTCTTCCATCGTGAAGGCTTGCACTTGGCGCACGTGCTGAAAGCTCTCGTTTAATTTGTGCGACATCCGACCAATACTTTCTTGGTTAAGGCGTGAATATTTACGCATTAAGCGGCCAAATTGGCGGATAGGAAAGAACGAAAGCGGTAATACCACAACGGCTAGCAGCGTGAGCTGCCAATCTTGGTACAGCATGTTTGCAAGCAAGCCAATAATAACGGCCGTATCCCGCACACCCGCATGGAAGATTTGAGTAATGGCAGCCTTAAGACGCTGCAAATCAGAGGTAAACCGAGCCGTTAGCGTAGCGGTTGGGTTGGTTTGATAGAACCGTAAATCTTGGTCAATTATTTTGGCAAAGAGGTCTTTTTGCAGGTCGGCAATAACATGTTGTCCCACCCATTCCATGTAATAGCCTTGGTAATAATAGGCAATGCCTTTTAAAATACTGAGGCTAATCAGGGCAATAATCACAGTGTTAAGCACACCAATACGGCGGTTAATTAGCCCACCATCAAACAAAGGCTGAATGTAATAAGCCGATAATGACATGGTAATGCTCACTACCAGCATGGCGACCATCGCAATAGCGAGTTTCTTTTTGTGTTGCGGTAGGTAAGTGCCCAGCAGGCGGCGCAACAACGCCCCAGAGGTTGATGTGCTCGCAGGGGTTTGAATTGGAATATTAGTGCTTTTCATGCTTCATCTATAGCACATTTTTGTAGCAATTGTGAACATTCTAAGCTCGCTTAAACCTAAGGTGTGTGCCACCATAATAGCTAGTTTAAATAAAATAATTTATACACACGATGGATATTTTTCTACCAACCGAAATACTAGACCAAATGTTTGAAAACTGGGAAGAAGCCCCAGAAGATGAATTTGCATCTGCCATAGCCGAAACCGTAGAGCATTGCTGGTTTTACTTCCAATGGCTATTAGCCGTACGCGAGCACGATTGCCGCCTAGTTGTGGTGCAATACGCCGATGATGAAGGTACCGAGAAATATCCCCACCATCAAATTGGCGAACTGTTTACATTATCGTCTATGCACCCAGAAAAAGCTATGGCTGACGCCCAAAACATGTGCCGCGATGGCGAAGACGGTGTCACGTTCTCTATGCCATTCAGTAAAGAAGTAGAAGGCCAGATTGGCCACCTCGCTGCGGCGTTTGATATTTCCGCCGACGAACCCGACCAACTCATGACGGGCATGCTCCTACTTGAAATGGCGCACGAAGATTATCTCGCCGATATGAACGAAAACATGTTCTATATTGCCACCCGCGGCCTAGAAAGCGACGTAGATGCTCTATTGCTTAGCGAACATGGCGATTGGACCGCCCACATGATGGCCGTACTAGACGACACCAACACCGCATCGCACACCGAGATTTACGCCACAGTAGAAGACGCCCCAGAAGTAGACGGAAAAACGCAAAAAGTGCCTCTGTTCTGTCAATTCCAAGCTGAAGATGACGGCACAGAATCAGAAGATAAAACTGCCATCCGTAATATGCCAGTCATGAACGACGCGATTAATTAAAGAATAGAAAGACTAAACTAATGCCTAATGAAGCAATATTTATATTATTTTTAATTATAAATTTATTGGCACCAATCATCTTTCTAAAAGGGGGCAAGGCTTGGTTATACAGTTACATTGCAATTAACGGATGTATTCTTATTCCAATTGCGCCAATTACAACAGATGTTTTTGGCTATGCCTTAAGTGTTGGCACAGTTGCTTGGGCACCTATTTACCTGATCACAGATATCCTTACTGAGCGCTATGGTAAACATGCTGCAATTGGTGGTGCATTACTAAGTTCTGTTACTGCTTGGACTGTTTTATTGTTTATACAAATGGTTCTGTTTTTAAATCCGTCATTAGCAAGTACAGAATTGCATAATAGCTTGGGTATTTCTTATCAATATTCTGTGCGTATGATCATGATAGGCACCTTTGTTTTCCTTCTTTCTCAAATGGTAGATATTCATATTTATGATTATCTTCATAAAAAAACAGGTGAGAAATATCTATGGTTACGTAACAACGCGAGTACTTTGTTTACAACATTCTTTAACAATGTTTTGTTTTGGGGATTAGCATTTGGCAATGTACTAGAAAATTGGTTTGCCACAGCAATGGCAGCTTATTTAATAACAGTTGTTGTCGCCTTGTGTGATACTCCATTTATTTATCTAGCTAAACGTATAAAACCAGTAGATTTAAAATAAAACCAATAAATAATGACAGATATCCCCGCCGACGACATCCGTCTCAAGTTTCCGTCGCCCGACCCTGTATTTGCGCTGCTTAAACAACTCAATTTCCCCTACGAGCTGCACGAGCATGTGCCTGTCCTCACCGTAGAAGCCTCGCAAGCCGCGACCAGCAATATTGCTGGCACGCACA
>CALFWJ010000010.1 GCA_937928525.1 uncultured Alphaproteobacteria bacterium
CCTTCGTATTCGTGGGTGAAGCGGTCGTTAAAAGTATCGTACTGATCTTTATGTGGCGTGTGGCTAACAGCGCCTAAGTAGACAATAAAAATCATGAAAAACACAAGTACAGAGCCGATTCCGTAGATGAGGGCTTTGGTAAATGTACCGTAAGATTCTGCGTATTCGGCGTGGAGTTTATCTTTGTCGTAGTGGAGTTTGGCCATGGTTTTTTCTTCTTTTTAACGGACTAAAACGTTGTAAATAATAGAGATTGCAGCAAAGCCGCCAAAAGCAAGCACGACAACGAGGGCCGTTAATAGGTTCCGTTTTTTGCGCTGGGCATGAAGGGTACTTATGGTTGGAGCTTCGGACATATCTATGTATTTGTTTTTATTGATAAATAATATTTATTTGCGCACATTATGCACCAGCATATTAAGCTTGGCAAGCCCTGCGCCCACCAGCTGAAGGCGAACTGTGGTTAATTTGCGACGCTCTTCTGGCGTGAATTTAATGGCGTCTTTTTGCGTGGTCACTAATGCATAATTTGGGTCAAATTGGCCTGTTTTTTGGTCCGTTTTGAGCATTTTAAGCGCATTTTTGGGATATTTATAGTGGTCGGGGTAGCATTTTTGGTCAGATATGCTCAATTCTGCCCGCGTGAGTGCTGCAAAGAACTTTTGCGGCTGGCCAATGCCCGCAAAGGCGATAAGTTTGTGCCCTGCAATTTGTTTTTGGTGAAGTATTTTAATATCTTCGGCGTTGAGTTGCGTGGCGAGATGGATAATGGGTTGGCGGGTTGCAGATGTGGTTATCGCTGTTTCACTTTCGGGTGCATTAAGAATAATAAGGGCATCGGCACGGTTAAGGGCATGAGGCGTTTCGCGCAGGGGGCCCGCAGGAAGTGTGAAGCCATTGCCAAGATGTAGGTTGCCACTTTGGGTGCCATCTAGGATAACAAGGTTAAGATCACGGGCGAGGCTACGGTACTGGAAACCATCGTCTAGCAGTAAAATTGTGGCGCCAGCATTAACGGCGCGTTTGGCGCTGGCTTTACGGTTGGGGCTGACCCAAACATCGATGCTTTGGGTTTGAAACATGGCGTGCAGCATGGCGGGTTCGTCGCCAACATCGGTTGCTGTATCTTGATCGGTAACGAGGTGCGGGCGCTTGTATTGGCCGCCGTAACCGCGGCTAAGAATCGCTACGCGGTGCCCCTGCCCCGCAAGATGGTCAGCCAAATAAGCCACAATGGGGGTTTTACCGACGCCGCCCACGTTGATGTTCCCGATGCTAATGGTGGGAACGGGCGCGCGGTAGGGTTTGATGCTGCGCAGGGTGAGGTGCATTTTACTGACGACACTATAGATACACGCCAATGGCCACAGCGCGAGGGCTTTAACTGATTTTGTTTGCCAGAAGGTGGGTTGTTGCATGGTTTTTGCGGTGTTCTTTTTATTGTTGGGGGTAGTTTAGCAGGTTTTTTATTGCATTGGGTATACATCGCGTGTATATTTCGTGAAATTTGATTGAACTACATTTTCTTTTCTTTGTCGCGTTGCGACTTAACTTAGGAGGCTATTATGCCAAACAAAACACACCCTGAAAATACGCAACCTGTTGACCGCATTGCCAAAGCCATAAATCAAATGATTACTTTTGTAACGAGCGAAATGTATGATGGCTCAACTGGGGGCAGTGTTGATATAGACCAAGGCTATACTGGTATTTATCTTGGCTCTTTTTTACAAGCTGAATATGAAACACATCCGGATTGGCGCAAATTGCAGACTGCTCTAAAAAAGCATAAAGCTATTGGTGTTTGGACAGAGGATGAACATGGTAAGCTTTATGCAATTTCTATTGCTACACGCTACCGTCGCGAAGCATTAAAAGAACTCTCAGCTTATGTAAGCGATATCCGTTGTTGGGATATTTTAGTGCGTATAAATGCTTTGCCAAAAGATGCCTCTGAGCTTAATGGTGAATCTATTCTTCTGCTGGAGAATACCTCTATTGTAGATTTTATGGAGTCTGGTGCTTGGCGGTATATGACACGCATGCTTAACACGCTTAGTGTTTCTCGCGCTGATTATACTTCAACGCCTGAAGGGCATTTAAAGATGACTTTTTGTCAGCTAGGTCGCCCACCTCATGAAGATGATTGGGTGCATAGCTCTGTAGAAGTTGATTCTCGCATTGGTTACATGCCTGAAGAAGCGTCTGCTCAAGAGCGAATTGCTGATTTACTTAACCAAGCTAAAAAGCGTGAGATTATTACCTTTTCTGCACGGTCTTATGGCTACATGACTAAGCCAATTATACAATTGGCGCCAAAGCTACAAGCAAAAAAATCGCGCAAATAAACATAAAAAAGCGCCCGTTAAAACGGGCGCTTTTTGTTTTTAAGGTTACAGTTTATACTGCTGCCAATGCTTCAGTTAAACAACGCTCTGCGTTCTGAATACGTAGCGCACTTGAAGGGTGAGTATGGCCTGATTGAAAATTACTTTTACGAAAATATTCGATATGAGCAAAAATTGGCGCTAAGTTATCACGTCTAACTGACTCACGAACTGCGTGGCAGTCCATGGCAAGTTCTATGAAGTGTGGATGCACTGGATCATG
>CALFWJ010000011.1 GCA_937928525.1 uncultured Alphaproteobacteria bacterium
TACATCCCAGCGGTTACCAGCTGTAGCAGCTTGGTGTGGCCATACTTGGTGTTGGGCATAAAACTGTCCTGAAGCATCTTCAATTTGACGCATTTGGGCAGCAAGTTTAGTACCACCAGCGCGGTTAATGAGGTCCCACCCTACGGTGGCAATAATTAAAGTAATTAAAATAGCAATAATGGCAACAATCAGAATTGTTTGGTCAATGGTATAACCTAAATTCCGTTTTATGTTTTGTGGTGTAATGGTTTTCATGGGTTAGGGCTTTCTTTTCCTAGGTTATTAACTTATGTGAATTCTTAATATAAACGTCTGACTTGTAACAGTACCACAAACTCAACTTTCTCAAAGCTGATATTTTCTTCGTTGAAGAGGGCACCAAAGGCAGGAATATCGCGTGCAATGGGGAGGCCACTTTCGCGGTCTATGGCCACAGTTTTAGTAAGGCCACCAATGACTTTTACTTCACCATCACGGATCCGTACTTTTTGGTCAATCAAGCGGGTTGTGACAACAGGGACGTTATCGTTAAGAGTAACGCCATCTACAACCTGCGGGATAGATTCTTCATCAGAAATATCAGTAATCGGAATCTGTAAACTAATGGTGTGCGGCTCGTTGCCCTCTGCTACTTGTGCAGTGGCAGAAAACTGCAAACCAGCAAACTGACTAAAGGTGTTGGCTTGCGTGTTCCGGATTGTACCAGCATCGGTGGTTTCAATTTCAGTTTCACGGGTGAAGAAGATGCGGTTGGTACCGTCAATAAGAGTACCACGCTGACGGTCCATTAACTCCATAATAGGCTGCATAAGTTGATACGTTGTGCCAAATTCTTCTACTAAACCAACGACGGCATCCAGGCCAGCTGTGCGGCCAGATAAAAAGCCACCAGGTTGGTTAACACTTGCTAAACGACCCGTAAGGTTAGAGGCAATGCTGCCAATTGAACCACCAAAGCCAGTAGAGAAAACGTTGTCTGAACCATTAGAGGCATTCGCAGAAAGATTGGCATTTTGTCTGAATTCACGGGTGCGGGTTACGGCAAGGACGCGCGCCTCTAGCAATAGGCGGCGGCTGGCAACATCTTCAACGCGGCGGATAAGGTCATCTGCTTGCTCAAGTACAGTATAAGTTGCTTGCATTTGTACCAAACCAACCGATTTATTTACACGGACATAACCGCAGCGAGAAACATCGTTTTCATCAGAAGATGTGCCACCAAGGGGGTCGGTATCTACAATAATTTCATCTTCACCAGTGGTAGATGGTGGTGCAAGTAGGTCGCTACCAAAGTCTGCGCCGTCAACGTCTTCGGCAAGTTGCGTGCAAGAGCTGGCAAGGAGGGCATTTAAATCGCCAGCAAGTTCGCTCCATAAGTTACGAGTTTTGGTAACAGTAACTGTGTTTCTACCACCAGCTGTTTGGCTACCGCTGCTTGACGCACTTTCGTCGTCGCTGCTGCTTTCAAACTCTGACTGGTAAGATACTTGGGTTTCTTCTTCGCGCTCAGGCTCAAATAGGTTGAGGGTCCATTGGCGTTGCGGTAGACCAGAAATAATCGCGTAGCCACCTTTATCAATCAGGCTAAGGCCTTGCGGTGCAAGTAGCGCTTCGTAGGCATCGTGGCAAGTAATGTCGGTGAGGCGGGTGCTCACATAGCTGTTTACAAGTTTTTTGTCGGTCTCAGAGAGAACAAGATTGGTGCCACACTGAGCAGCTAAACCGCGAATGGCTTCGCTTAGTTTAACGCCCACACCGGGGTTAAATTCTGCGATGCGTGCCTCAGATACGCTAGGCAGAACCAACAAACGGCGCTCACCTTCACGGATAATCTGAACATTATAAACATCTTCAACGTAGCTACGGGCTTCATCGAACGTGAGTTCAGACATCAAAATATTTTTACGGATGTTCTTACGGGCGCCAGCACCCCAACGTACGGCAATATTGTAAGTACCAGCAACGTTGTTCATCACGTTTTCTAGGTCAAACAGGCCATTAAGTTTAATAGTGGCATTTGCACGCATTTTTTGCTTACTAATGGGTTCGCCAATACCAATAACAGCTGCATTGTTGGCGTTTTCAGCGCGGTAATCTTTAAAGGCGTTCGCAGGAGAATCTTTTTGGATGCTGCTCACCTCGTTTGAGCAACCAGACAAAAGCACCGCAATGCTTAAAAAGCCTGCTGCAAGTGTGGGCGAAAAGCCAGTTTTAAATGGTGTCATGTTTACTGAACCCCTCTGAAGCCAAATTTATTAGAATGCGTCACAACAATGAGTTTTCCGCCCGGAAAAATTTCATACTTTAAGCCAAATACTTTAAGCAAGCGCTCAATAGCAATGTTAAAGGGCTCTTCAATGTGGGCAGGTTTAAGCACTTGGTCTAAACCAGCGTACATACGTAAGCGCCACTGGCCTTTACCAGCTTGTTGCACCACGTTTTCTAGGGCATCAACAAGAGGTACTTCGTCGTAGTGCAGGCTCACAATGGCTTCTTTTAAAACATTTTCAGTAATGGCAACATCTTGCTGGCTACCAACACCAATGGGTGATGTGGTGCTTTTGGGCGTGCCACCAACGCGATCGGTAATCACAATGCGTTGTGTGTTGTCGTAGCGTACAACACGAAGAGGCTGGCCACTGCGGGTTTGTAAGCGGGCCAATAAGGCGTTTAATACATTACTAAACGGCTCTTCGGCGTAAACAGAAATTTCCATGTCAGGTAGGCCTGCATTTTGCTCGGCGACGTCCCAAACAATGTTCCAGCTACCGCCACCAATTTGGTCCATCATGCGTTGAAGTGCGCGACGCACCGAAATACGTTCTTCTTGTAAGCGGATAATGCTGTTGTGCATATCTAGCGTGTTACGACCAACGTTTACTGGTAAGCCGCCCGCAATTTCTAGGCCGCCATCAGCGGTTGGAATACCTGTGGCTTGGCCACCACCTTGTGGTGCAGGGCGTGCACCGTTGTTAAATTGCTGCTGCTGAAAAGCCCGGGCTTGGCCGCCATTGGCCAGCGATGGGTAGTTAAGTAAGTTTGGCTGGGCTTGAGCCACTTGGCGACCATCTAGGCTATAAAGATTTGCGTCTTGGCTTGGGGCGCCACCTTGTAATAGGCCAGGGTTTTGCGCAATGCGCTCAAGTTCGGCATTAATGTTACCCACACCGCTTGAAATAGAGTTCAATTTGTTTTCGTACTGTTGTGCACCGGGCTGGTTCTGTGCATATACAGGCTGACCAGATTGTGCGGCTTGCTGCCAGTTGTTTAATTCATTTTGGCTTTTAAGGCGGTAGCTGTTGTGTTGCGGTACGTACACGCCGCGGGTATCGTCTGCATAAGAAGGTGTCTGCGAACTAGACACGGGGGGTACATAACCAGGCACAGGTGCCGCAAGGGCAGAGCTAGCCATAAACAGCAAAGCAGTGCTGAGGAAGGTGAGGGTCTTGCGTGAATACTGTGTCATTATGTGGCCTATTTCTAAATACTTTAGTTACATCTACACCGAAGGCTATCAATATGTACTGGCCGCGCCTAGCCCCTCAACAACAAACGAACGGGCAAGTGTTGTAAAAAAATCAACATTGTAACGGCGCTCTTATTCTTCAAACCCAAAAGAGCTTACCTAACCCACAAAACCCCTATATATTAAAGCCATGAACCCAAGAATGCGCTTTGCCCTTACTATGTCCTTCCTTGTGGTCATCTATTGGGCGTGGGGAATTGCAAACGACTACCTCTTTGGCGACATTGGGCTTAACTTCGACCTGTTTATACAGGGTATCATTAAAGTTGGTTTTGCATCAGCAATCGGATTTGTGTTTGTTTCTGCTTGTGTGTTTTTTGTCACGACGCGCCGCAAACAGAAAAGCGCATTTGAAAGCGTGATTATCGATGAATATGGCACCGAGTTTAACTGGCCAATTATGCTCAGCAAGTTTCTGCCAGAAGTCATTGCCGCCCCCCTACATATAAATATGCACCCCCTCGAGCAAGAATTACTAGGTTTTTTAAACGGTTACCGCGAATGGCCACAAGACATTAACGACCCCAGCGCGGGTAACTTAGCCGACGCCGCCATTAACCGCTGGCGCGCCGTGCATAAATTGCACAACGTCACCGAGCTACACCGCATTGTTGCCCTAGCGCTCGATTTAGGTAAAGTTCTGAGCTACGCCGAAAAACGCAGTTACGCCCCATGGCACAAACCATGGCGCCGCGATAAAGTGAGTTACGTGAACAAAGCCGCGGTACATGGTGGATTTTCAGCCTTTGTGCTCTCCACGTTCGACACCTTCCGTAGATTAGACGAAAACACCCGGCAAACCCTCTTGCTTGCCGTACGTTTTGGCCGCGACCCGTTGCGTATTCCGTCTAATTCCCCTGCCATAGTGCAAGAAATTTACAGCGCTGTGCACCGCGCCGAAGCTGCAAGCCACACCAAAAAAGATGCAACCATCTCGCCAGAAAGCTTGGCCACCTTCGAGCAACACCTCTCTACTTACGCGCAAGGTATGTTGGGGCAAATTCCGCTTACCAACACCGACGTTAAAGACGCGGCAGGCGTTTATGTAGGCGGGCGTGAAGCTATTTTGGTGGTTTCACTGCCGCATTTCTTACAAACCTTTGCTGGGTGCCTCACACCAGATATGCGTGAAAAACTAGACCTGTGGGAACTTAAAACCACGGTTCAACCCACGTGGGAATTGGTCACGAATAAATTCCGTGGTCTGAATGCTCTCCTTGAAGAATGGGATGGCGACACCGCCGAAAACGGGCTGTTTAGCCTTAGTTTTGCGGGCAAAATTTGGCCGCACTGCATGGTTATTGCTGCCACGCCAGAAAAAATGCCGATGCTCTATAAGCAGCTGAACAAGCTGCCCGCGGCGCCGCACCAACCAGAACCCGCTGAAGACGATGCAAGTTTACTGGCCGACATTAAAGCAAAAGCCTTGAGCATTGATGGCTTGTTGGGCTAATCTACCCCCATGTTAACCCGCCTCACCAAATACCCCCTCTTTTTACTTGGCAGTTTGCTGGTGGGCAGTGTTGTTGTGTTAGCGTTGCTAGCGCCGTATCTCACGCCTTATACACCAGCGGGCATTAACCTAGATGCTGTTCTGCTGCCCCCAAGCCTCACCAATGGCCACCTATTCGGCACCGATGCCCTTGGCCGCGACGTCTTCACCCGCATGGCGTACGGCGCACGCATTAGTTTGCTGGTGGGCATTGTGGCGGTGGGCATCGCCACGGTGCTGGGCATTATTTTTGGCGCATTGGCAGGGTTTTATGGCGGTTGGATTGACCGTGTGGTCATGCGCTTTGTCGACATTATGCTGTGCTTCCCCAGCTTCTTCCTTATTTTGGCGGTTATTGCCTTCCTTGAGCCGTCAATTTTTAACATTATGGCCGTCATTGGCCTAACAGGCTGGATGGGCGTAGCGCGGTTAGTGCGCGCCGAATTTCTCCGCCTGCGCGAACTCGACTTCATTGCAGCCGCCAAACTGATGCAAGTACGCGACTGGCGGCTTATGTTTGTGCATATGCTGCCTAATGCATTGCCACCGGTACTGGTATCGGCCACCCTTGGTGTTGCGGGCGCCATATTGGTAGAGAGCAGCCTAAGCTTCCTTGGTATTGGCGTGCAGCCCCCTACGGCCAGCTGGGGCAATATCCTGACCGAAGGTAAAGCCAACCTAAATATTGCATGGTGGCTTAGTGTGTTCCCGGGCTTCGCGATTCTCCTCACGGTGTTGGGCTACAACCTGTTGGGCGAGGGTTTACGAGAAATATTAGATCCACGCTTGAAAAAGTAATTTTCTGCCCCATATATAATAAAGCGCATAAAAAAAGGCGTATCTATAACATTTAGCAGGGAGTTCTAATTTTTCCACAGAAAGGAACGGGAAATGAACAACTCTTCAGAACTACAAACGGCAGAACTACAAACGGCAGAACCACAATTGGCAGAAACAATTTTGGGTGCCATTAACCAAATGGGTTTTTACTTCAGCGGTACCGATGCAACCGTGAGGCACCCCAATATGGTCTTGACTGCCAATAATGGCGCTCGGTTTTGCCTAGCGTTTATTATGGGTAAAAAAGGCCAATGTGCCGCAGCCCTGCAAGACGAGAGTAATCTGGTCGCTGTTGGCCGCGGTAGTAACATGGACGCAGCATTGTTTGCGCTCATGAACTCATTGACTTATACAGGTAAAGACACATACTTCCACTCTATTGGACGTATTGGTTTGTATGCTGGCACAGCCTATTTGGCCAACAAAAACCCGTATTTAACTTAGCATCAAAAAGCGCCCCAACAGAAATGTTGGGGCGCTTTGCTATGGGTATAATTACATAGTAAGTTCGAAGCCGAAGGCTGGGCGGCATCCCAAGTCGCGTTCCACGATTGGTTGTCGTGGGGGTTGGGGCCGTGCCCCAGACGTAGCTTAAAAAGCGCATTTTAAGCTACGTTATATTTTTAATGTTTGAATTTCCGCTTATATTCAAACGGGTTATCACCTTTAGCAAAGTACATGCGTATGGGAATACCACCAAGGTCAAATGCCTCGCGCAAACGGTTAAGCAAGTAACGCTGATAATGCTCGGGGATGGTATCAACACGGTTACCAAACAGTTTAAATGTGGGCGGATTGGTGGTAATTTGCGTGATATATTTCAGCTTCACACTTTTGCCTTTGGTGAGGGGCGGCGCTTTTTCAGCCAGTGTTAAATCAAGGAAGCGATTAAGCGGCGCGGTGGTGACCAACGTGCTGCTGCGGGCGTGGGTGTCTAGCAATGTGTCTAGCGCACGGTCTATGCCCTTGCCACGTATGGCAGAGAAGGGCACTAATGGAATATCCTGCACCTGCGAAAAACGCTGGTTAAGTTGATAACGTACGTCTTCTAGGCAGCCATCTTTATCCTCTACTAAGTCCCATTTATTTAGGGCAATCACAATGGGCTTACCTTCGCGCACAGCCACATCAGCAATTTTAGCATCTTGGGATTCAAACACTTCTTTGGTGCCACCGGCAATACTGAAGTGGCTGGCATCGAGTATTAACAGCACCGCTTGGCTGGCTTTTACGGCTTTAATGGCATCGGTGGTAGACATATTCTCCAGTTGCTCAACCACCTTAGCTTTTTTGCGTAAACCTGCCGTATCGGTGATAATCATCGCTTGGTCGTTGTGGCTAAATTCGCTGCTAATGCTTTCACGCGTGAGGCCTGCCATGTCGCCCGCCAGCATTTTCTCTTCGCCCAGAACTTGGTTCACGAAGGTGCTTTTACCTACGTTTGGCCGCCCCACAATCGCTAACGGAATTGGCCCGTCTTCTTTGGCAGGTTTGTCGTCTTTATAAAAGTCTTCTTCTACTTCTGGCGCTTCAGGCGTGGGCTCAATAAATTCTTTGAGGGCGTTATAAAGGTCTTCTAGTCCGCGGTGGTGCGCCGCACTTAAGCTGATGGGCTCGCCAAGGCCCAATGCTGTTGCTTCAAACTGCGTGGTATAGCTGGCCGAAGTATCCGACTTGTTCATCACCAATAACAGCGGTTTACCAAGCGGACGGAAGTACTGCGCCAGTACTTCATCGGTAGGGAGAATGCCATCGGCACCATCCACCACAAACAATAAAATATCAGCGGCTGCGGCCACTTTGCTGGCGCTATCGTTCAGGCTGTTTTTGAGGGTGTCGGTTTTGGCGGCATCCAGCTCTAGTCCGGCGGTATCAATGAGGGTGAAGTCTAGATCAAATAGCTGGCCAGGCACTTCGCGCGCGTCCCGCGTTACCCCAGCTGTGGCGTGCACAATGGCCTTGCCGCCAATACTTAAAATATTAAACAGCGTACTTTTGCCCACGTTGGGGCGGCCCATAATGGCAACTTTGAGGCGTGCAGAAGAAGTTTCAGGGGTGGAGCTAGACGTATTCATAGGCGGAACATAGCCCAAAAGAAGGCATTTGCACAGTAAAAAGGCAGATTAAACGCGGGTGTATAAGCGGGTGGTGTGTAAGCACCCTTCAGGTTTTTCAGTTTCACACGATAATTGGTAATGATGGGATTGAGGCGTAGGTGCCGGCGCATATAAAAACTGCTGCGAACCAGCCACGTGTCTGACTAAAAATTGCTTTACACCTTGGTTAAATAAATGCCCATAAAAAGCTTCTTTGCCTTCAATTAAGCTCGCGCACAAAACAATATCATCAGGCGTATAATCCATTGTTTGAGCAAGAGAGCAAACAACATCAATACGAGTTTCAAGGCCAATTTTAGCAATAAGTTGGCGAGATAACTCGCAAGCCTGTACGTCGCAATCTACGCAGGTAATATGCAAAGAGGGATTGTTTAGAGCAGCCGCAATAGCCGTAAAAGGTAAAGCGCCAGAGCCTAAAAAAGTTAAATGCGTTGTACCTTTAGGCAATAAAGTAACCTCGGTTGACCAAAGTTCTTGGTAGTCAGTTGCTGCAAAATAGGGCTCTAAAATATCTAAAGAAGACTTGGGCTGTTTTAATAAATTTTTGACCTTATAAATTTCACGCAGGCATTCGCCGCGACTATAAAGTTTAGGAAGCTCTGACCTAGCAGCTTGTAAAAGAGGGTGGCAAGATAAGTCAGCTTGAGTAAAAGTTGTTTTTCTGAGGAGTGCAAATTGCGCATCAACAAGAGGGTTGTGTGGTGATAAATCAGATTGAGAACTTAAAGTCTCATAAATATCTTGGATAATTTGTGCGGCATCAGCCTCTGTACGCAGAG
>CALFWJ010000012.1 GCA_937928525.1 uncultured Alphaproteobacteria bacterium
ATGCGCCCTCTCTTCACATTCTTAACAATTATAACAGCTTTTGCAGCGGTTGCTTTTGTCGCCCAAGCGGAAGCCCCTATTTATACTGAACGTGATGGTGTTGGTGCTGGTGGCTACGATGTTATTTCTTATTTTACGGGCGGAGCACCTGTACGGGGTAGCGTTGAATTTACGGCGCAGTGGCGCGGGGCTAGTTGGTACTTTTCTTCTGCGGCGCATTTAGCTGAATTTGAAAAAACACCCGAGCGTTATGCGCCTCAATACGGAGGTTATTGCGCGTGGGCGATTGTAAAGGGTAGTTTAGCGCCGGGAGATCCATTGGTGTATCAGGTTGTAGATGGTAAGTTATATTTAAACTACAACCGTGATATTTATCAGCGCTGGCAGGCTAACCGTACGGCTTTTATTAAAGATGCAGATAACATATATCCTGGTTTGGTGACGCTTAAGGTGCTTTAATTAAAAAATAAATTTTAAATGTAACCATTTTAAATTTACAGCGTAATACTTATTACAACACACGCAGCAAATAGGTGCTCCGTGACTTAAAAAAGTAAAACTTGAAAGAAAAGAACGATGAAGAAATCTATTTTTAATAAAGCCGTACCTAAACAAGCCCTTATGGGCGTAGCTGTTGGTATTGGTTTTGCTGCCTCTGCTGCAACACCTGTACTTGCTGGTTGCGGTGGTTACTATAACCCTTGCCGTGCTAAGAAAACTTACAGCCGCGCCAACCCTTGCGCTGCTAAGCACAACCCATGTGCATCGCGTTACAACCCATGTAAAGCTCATAACCCTTGCGCTGCTAAGCATAATCCGTGTGCTGCTCACAACCCTTGCGCTGCATGGAACCCATGCGCGGCAAAAAAAAAACTAAGTAACACGCACGAAGATAGCATTCTTCAGGTTGGCCGTTACGACCATCGCCGTGGTTGGTAAGTAGCCCTTGAGGAATTTAAAAGGGATGTGAAAGCATCCCTTTTTGTTGTCTAAACGATAAACGAAGCGTAAAATAATTGAATGAAACTTAATTTAAAAACCTTATCACCCGAAACGTTGCATAATATGCATCATGCTGCCCAAGTGGTTGGCGAAACAATGCGTGTATTACAAAAAAGTGGCAGTAACACTGTGGGTGAAATTTTGCGTGAAGCAGATGAATTTACAGCATGGGAGCATATTCCAGCTGAAGATGTGTATGACCCTGATAGTGCCAGCCAATATTATTATCATGCGCATGAAAAATCGGCGACTGGTGACGGCATTCATGATGATGAGCATGGACATTTCCACACATTTATCCGTGGCCCTGGCATGAAATATGGCGCTGAGCCTGCGCCCCTACCTGATTTTATAATGCCTGCCGATAAAGGTGAGCTTAATACACATATTATTGGTATTGGTATGGATAATATGGGCGTACCCATTCGATTATTTACCGTGAACCGCTGGGTGACGGGTGAAACTTGGTATAAAGCTGAAGATGTGATTAAGCAGCTAGATACTTTCGAGATTGATTTGTCAGTCCCTAGTTGGCCATTAAATTTATGGTTGAGCAATATTGTGCAGTTGTATCGCCCACAGATAGAAAAACTCATTCAGGAGCGAGATGAGGTGGTGACGGCATGGCAAGCCGAGCACCCTGACGTGAATGCCTATGAAGATCGTGCGCTTGAAGTAACGTCGTACCTTAATATTAACCTATTAGAAGATATTAATGCGCTAGAAGCTGCATTATAAGTGTGTATGTGCTATAGCTTTTAACTATGTTAAGTTATCGTGAAGTTCTTTATATTACTACTGCAGCGAAGACTGGTAGCTTTGTTCGTGCGTCTGAGGTTTGCCATATTAGCCAGCCCTCCTTAAGTATTCAGATAAAAAAAATAGAAGAGCGTTTGGGCAATGCTGTGTTTATTCGTAGTGTACAGGGGGTGCGGTTAACACCGTTTGGACAAGAAATTTTGCCACTGCTCAACATAATTCTAGAGAAATTTGAAGCCATTCGGGCACACACATCTCAGGCAAAAAATCAAAAATTAAAACCATTACGGTTAGGCATTATCCCAACCGTGGGGCCCTATTTATTACCGCAACTTCAAGAGTTAACGGGCGTTAACTTTACGGAAGGCACAACGGATATGTTAATCCAAAAACTATTGAAAGATGAGTTAGACGGCGCACTATTGGCGCTTCCTATTAAGCTGCCACAACTTAAGAGCAGTAAATTATTACGTGAGCCATTTTATTTAACGGCAGCAAAAGAAAATGCTTATTTGCGGCATATTCAGTTAAATGCGGATTTTTCAGCGCGCGAACTACCAGCTGAATGTTCGTTTCTTATTTTGTCAGAAGAACATTGTTTGGGCGAACAAACAGCAGAGCTATGCGGCTTGCAGCAAGGTGGTATGAATGAAGCTTTTAAACAAACTAGCCTAGAAACAATAAGAAGCATGGTTGCCGAAAGTAATAACGTTACGCTTATGCCAGCTATGGCTAAACGTGCTGGAGATGGTTTGGTTTATCACCCTATGGCCGCACAGTTTTATCGTGATGTTGGGTTGGTGTATAAAAAATCTGGTGAACGGGTCGCTGAAATTGCGGAATTAGAGGTAAAATTACGCAAGCTTATGCGCCAAATTAAGTCGAGCTAATTATTGCCGTACCATCGTGGTTAATGCGCGCACAGCATACTGATTTTTAGAACGCTCTTGGGCTTTATGTAAGCGCGCAATGCCTTTAAACCAACACATTTCTACGGCTTGTACAATCTCGTTAAACTCTTCGGTCGTTTTTGGTTTGGTAATATAACTACTAGCTTGTAAGTCGTAACTTTTTTCAATATCTGTGTCAGATTCAGAGCTAGAGAGCATAATAACGGGGATATCTCGCGTGTTTGTGGCGGTTTTAAGGTCTTTGAGGATGTCAAAACCATTACGTCCAGGTAGGTTAATATCTAGCAAAATAAGATCGATAGCAGGCACAGAAGTATTGGTAGTTGTTTTTTTTGCAAGTTCAAGCGCAGCTTCAGCATTTGCTGCAACGTGAATTTTATTTTTAACCTTAGATTGGTTAAAGGCGCGTTTGGCCAAAATAGCATCGGCCTCGTTATCTTCAACTAATAAAATATGAATCATACGTTGTTCAAATTGAGACATAAAAGGAGCATATCTTTTTTGTTTTCTAAAAGTATAATTAAATAATTGAATTATTACAATATATTAACTTATATGCGTATACTAAAAATGTACCTGACATTCTGAAAATAAGATAAATTTATGTAAAAAGCGCCACCGTGGGCGCTTTTAAATAATGGCGGAGGTAGTAGGATTCGAACCCACGAAGGACTATTAATCCTTGCTGGTTTTCAAGACCAGTGCATTCAACCGCTCTGCCATACCTCCGGTGGGTATTATTTAGCATGTTTTATTTTTGGGGGCAAGACTGGAAGCGCATTTTCGTGCTAATCTTATGCATATGAAAGTAACAGACGTCCCATACCCTAAGATGAGCCTGCCTTATGCGTTAGCCAGTGGGTTTTATAGCGGGTGCTTACCAATTGCGACACGAGGAACTGCGGGGAGCGTTCTCTCGTGTTTTCCAGCGGTCATTTTGTGGTTAATTTGGGGCAATTTTGCACTTTTTGTGGGTATTTTAGGGTTATTTTTTGCGGGTTGGTGGTCAATTTCGGTCATTGAGGGTCAATTAGGGTCAAAATTTCATGATGCCAGCGTTTTTGTGATTGATGAGTGGGCAGGGCAGTGGATTTGTCTTACCTTTGCGTTGCCTTTTTTCTGGCAAGCGTGGGGTTTGGGTGCGGTTATTGTATCTTTATTGAGTTTTGCGAT
>CALFWJ010000013.1 GCA_937928525.1 uncultured Alphaproteobacteria bacterium
ATTTATCAAAGAATGTGGGTTTTTTATAGAATTTAGACATTTTATTCTCCAAAGATTAAATGAACTTAAGCTTCTTCATTTCTAATGCTGAATAGATATAAGCAATATTATGAACAAGGCAAGAAACCGTTAGGCCCACAATAATGGGTTCAAAAAAGAAAGCTTTATAGCTTAAATAATAACGTAAAATATAAATACCAATTGTGAGTATTAACCCAATAAGCATTAAACCAAACGATATTGAATTATTTATACGTAAGTAGTTAAGAGATTTAAATAGCATGTTAAACACCCTTTCAAGTTTGCATAAAAGTTTAAAGATAAGTCATTTCGTATGCTTTATGTATAGCGGATAATAGCTGGTTTGCCAAGTATTAACGCCTGAGAGCTTTAAGGATAATTTTACCAATTTCGCGCGCAACTGTGCTGCCGATAGTGCGCACCACAGTTTTAGTGAAGGCTTCGCCTACGCTTTGTCGGCGGCTACTTTTTTTCTTTGTTTTGGTTTTTTCTTTTTCTTTGGCGGCACGCTCTTCTTCTGCGGCGATGAGTTTGGCATTTTCGGCGGCTTGTTTTTCTTTTTCAACACGGCGCTTTTTCAGCATTTCATAGGCACTTTCTCGATCTACCAGTGTATCGTATTTACTCATGCCGTCGTTGTTCATGGCAGCTTTACGGTTGGTGGGTTCGCACGGACCAAGGTTGCTGAAAGGCGGGCGAATCATGGTTTGTTGCACGACGCCAGGAACACCTTTCTTCTCGAGAGTAGACACCAGCGCTTCACCCACGCCCATATTGGTGAGGGCTTCTTCTACGTCAAAAGTTGTATTGGCACGGAAGGTTTGAGCAGCCACACGCACGGCTTTTTGGCCTTTAGGCGTAAAGGCACGCAAAGCATGTTGGAACTTATTACCAAGTTGGCTGAGAACAGCTTCGGGGATGTCATCGGGGCTTTGAGTGACAAAGAAAACACCCACGCCTTTACTGCGGATGAGTTTAACGATTTGCTCTACTTTTTCAAGCAGTGGCTTGGGGGCACTGTTGAACAGAAGGTGTGCCTCATCGAAGAAGAAGACGAGTTTGGGTTTATCCATGTCGCCCGCTTCTGGCATGGTATCGAATAATTCGGTTAAGAGCCAAAGGAGGAACGTAGCGTAGAGGCGTGGGGTTTGCATGAGCTTGTCGGCTGCGAGCACGTTAACAAAACCTTTGCCGTCGTAGGTGGTGCGCATAAAATCTTGCACTGTGAGGCCGGGCTCACCGAAGAATTTCTCACCACCTTGGCTTTCTAGCGTGAGGAGTGAGCGTTGGATGCTACCGATACTGGCGTTGCTGACTTGGCCATACTCACGGCTGATTATCTGACGTTCTTCGCCCACGTGAATAAGAAGAGCGCGGAGGTCTTTTAAATCAAGCAAAGGCATGTTTTGTTCTTGTGCGACGCGGTAAGCAATGGTGAGGACGCCTTCTTGCGTATCGTTCAGTTCTAGCACTTGGCTAAGTAGCAATGGGCCCATATCTTCGATGGTGGTACGGAGTGGATGGCCTTGGTCGCCGAAGAGGTCCCAGAAGGTCACGGGAAGTTTTTTGGGGCCGTAGTCGGGGAGTTTAACGAGGTTAGCACGTTTAACTAAAAAATCTTGCATAGCCCCGTTTTGGCACATACCAGAGAGATCGCCTTTAACGTCTGATACAAAGACGGGGACGCCTTGCTCGCTCAGTTGCTCGGTCAAGATTTGCAGAGTAACGGTTTTACCCGTACCCGTAGCGCCTGCCACAAGGCCATGACGATTGGCATATTTCAGGTTCATGGTGACAGGAGTACTGTCTTGGCTGGTGCCGCCTACAAAAATTTCGGCCATTTTTTTTAAAATCTTTCTGTTAAAATACCCTCTCACCATACGGTGGGAGGGCTTTTTAAGTCAAGCGTTGGTTTTCATCTTCGCTTATTTTTTGTAGAAGATTACAGGCCTTCTAGGGCGCCAAGCTCATCTTCGTTAAATACTTTACGCATTTCAATTAAGATAATCATGCGCTCGTCGTAGTGACCAATACCTTTGATGTATTCAGCGCCAATACTACCAGCAACAAGGCTTGGTGGTGGTGCTACAACGTCGGCAGGGATACGAAGAACTTCACTGACTGAGTCTACAATAAGACCAACAGCAGCGTGTGAGAGTTCTACGACCACAATACGGGTGGTATCATCATTTTCTTTTGGGCTAATACCAAAGCGTTTACGTAAATCTACGACAGGTAGAATTTGGCCGCGGAGGTTAATAACACCTTCAACGAATCCTGGTGCTTGTGGCACCGGAGTAATTTCGGTCATGCGGATAATCTCGCGGACATCAAGGATAGGCAGGCCAAACACTTCGCCCATAAGGGAAAATGTGACCAAATGCAGGCGCTGAGAATGTTCTTGTTCTTCGTGAGCCGAATTATTCATGGCAAACCTTTATTTTTAATTATTATTTTTATTTATTGAATATAAGTCTAGCGCCCTGTGGATTGAATGGCAAGTCTTGAAATGTAGAGGTGATTACTTTTTGAGTAATTTAAATTCGGGCGGCAGGCCCCCGTGACTGGCACGCATTTGCTGAAAGAGTGTAAATCCTTGGTTATTTTTATGATTACACGTTAAAAACACGCCGCCATCTTGCTTTTGTAAGCCTGCAAAACGAAGATCTGTAAATTGCGCGCAAACTTCTAGGTTTGTCATATGGTTGAGGGGGGGCAAGGTAAATTCTTCAAGCAAACTAAACCGTAATTTACGTTTGTTTGGCGATATTTTAATGTATTGCCACGCCCGCTGTGCATATTCTTGTTGCGCTTTACTTAAATTCTTATTGCCAAGCCGATCATACACACGCCATACCGCATGTTTAATGGGAAGATATAGAGTTTGAATTTGATACACTTGGCTGGCTGTTTTGTCTTTTAAAAGAACGTCTTGACGGACGAGATTAATAAAGGTGTCGTGCAGTTTATTGTTATTATCGATAACAATAAGGCGCCAGTTAAAGGGTGATAGTGGCTGTGGCAGGGCATAAATACGCTCAACACTTATGTTAAGTGCGCGAATATAGGTTTGAGCAATATCGCGGGCTTGCCACTGCAAATATAGGCTTGCCACAAAGTACATGCACAAAAGAAGAAGCGAAATGCGCGCTATATCACGGCGAAAAATAGGCAGTACCAAGCCAAGCGCGAGCGAGAGTGCCCCAAGCGCCAACAACATAAAGTCAAAGGTGTGCCAGATGCCAAGCCCTAAGCGATAAGATGTAATGAATGGCAAGACTTGAACACCTTGTACTGTCAGCATACTGAGTAAGCTTGTGGTAAGTAAACCAATGAGGCTGGCTAGAAAAATTTGGCTCCAGCTTTTTTTGAAAAATACTGTAATCACGCTGGCGATTAATCCTGCATAAAACGGTGCTAGAAAGGGTGTGTGCAGTAAACTATTGCGCTCTGGCATTGGAATGTTGAATTGCGTTTCTATCAGCCAGAACGCAACATCTAATTGTGGAAACAAAGCGCCAATAACAGCTGCTCGTAAGACCCAAGCACCGTGCTGTACTGTATTATTTTTGCGCGGCAATGCCCACGCAAAGATAATAGCAAGGAGAGCGGCAATGAGGCTGTGCATAGAGGTAACGTAATTGAATTTAAGTTTTTACACAAAGAAAAAGCGCCCGAAGGCGCTTTTTGGTGGAGCTTCTCGCTTCCAGATTTTTCTTAACGACTTAGTTAAGAAGACCAAGGAGCAATGACGGCTGCTGGTTCGCTTGAGAAAGAAGCGAAATACCTGCCTGCAAGAGAACCTGCGAGCTTGTAAATTCGGTAATTTCTTGCGTTACATCAACGTCAAGGATTTGAGACTGCGCAGAAAGCGTGTTCTCAGTTGTTACAGCAATGCTAGAGCTTGCAAACTGTAGACGAGACTGAGCAGCACCAATTGTCGCACGGTTAGATGTAAGCGAGTTAATCGCTACGTCTAGCTTAGCGCTTTCAACGGCCGCGTTAGATGCACTTTGAATGTCACCAACTGCAGCACCAGCAAGGGTAGTGAAGTCAGAAGCACTCAAGTTAGCAGTAATGCTATCTTCAGCTGAAGTACCAGTACCTACTGTAAAGGTAAAGCTTGTTTGACCAGAGTTTACAGAGTTAGCACCAACAACTTGACCAAGCTCAGCAAGCTCAATTGTGTTGTCTGCGCCTGTAACACCAGTACCAGCGTAAGCTGTTGTGATGTTAAACTCAACGTCAACAGAGTTACCGTTAGCGTCAGATAAGCTTACAGCAGCAGTACCAAGTGCAGTAAGGTCAGCGGTACCTGTAAGGGTAGTAGCAGAACCATCTTGGTTAAACGCAGCAAGTGTTAGCGTTGCAGTTGCAGCAGCACCAGTAATTTCTACTGTTGGGCTTGCAAACTGACCAGCGTCTAGAGTGTTGGTAGTGTCACCAGCACCGTTAACAGTAATACCTTCAATGCTGATAGAACCAGCTTCGATTTGACCAGCGGTAAATTCAGTACCGTCAGCGGCAGCAGCTGTGTTAGCAGCAGCAATGTTAGCTGTTTTGTCGAATTGGTCACCAAGAGTAACACTTACGTCTAGGCTGTTAAAGTTAACAGTTTGGCTTTGACCAGCGCCAATTGCGTCAGCACCGATGTTTACAGATTGCGTAGCACCAGTACCTTCGTTAGTTGCAGTAAGCGTGTTGCTTGCAGCTTCAAATTCAAAGCTTACAGCACCGTTACCAAAACCGTTACCAAAGTCAACGCTTTCGAAACCTTCACCAATAACGTTACCGGCACCAAGGTCGTTTACGTTAGAAGCAGCAGTTGCAGTACCAGCAAGAAGAAGAGTACCGTTAAACGCAGTATCGGCGGCAATACGGTCAACTTCACTGGCTAGAGCTTGATATTCGTTGTCGAGTAGCACACGGTCAGCATCGGTTAGCTGGCCAGAAGAAGCCTGTACAGCAAGTGATTTTTGACGCGTTAGAATGTCTGAAGTTGTGTCTAGTGCACCATCAGCAATCTGAAGCAGAGAAACACCCTGTCCAACGTTCTGTTGTGCTTGACGCAAGCTTGCTACTTCAACCCGAAGACGCGTACCTACAGCTAGTGCAGCAACGTCATCCCGTGCAGTCGGTACACGCGAACCAGATGATAGTTTAGCCAATGAGCTAGAAGAGCGAAGGCTAGAATCAGCAATGTTCCGCTGTGCGGTGAGTGCAGAGGTGTTTGTATTTAGAGATACAGTCATATTATTTTTTCCTTACTTAGGATTTAATGTTCACAAGCTACTTGCTTGCGTGGAGTATTGTGGGGGAACCAAATTGTGCCGTCCACTGGTTTTTGAGGGTGTCTCAATCACCTTGTCTTTATACAAGTGGGCACAAGTGCGTACCTGACAGGCTCAAGAATGGCTAAAACATAGGCTTTTTACGTAAAACAACTTTCTTTTTAATGTGTCATTATTTTTGCCTAATTTACCAACACCCCTGATGCAAAAATGCACCAAATTGTTTTGCAAGAGCGGTACTGTGCTGCTATATTGGGTATTAAGAAGATTAATAATAAGTAAAGGTTTCCCCCTACCTTGGATAGTTTTATTCTCGCTTTCAAATCCTTAGGCCCTGGGCGCATTATGGCGCTTATGTTAGGTATTGGCGCAACCCTTTGGCTGGCCTCTGAGGCGACTAAAAATTTAACACAACCCGGGATGGGCTTACTTTATGGTGGCCTTTCTAGCGAAGAAGTGGCGGGCATTTCTAATCTACTCGACACATCTCAGACCCCCTACGAAATTAGAGGCGACAGCGCGGTGTACGTCCCTGCCGACCAAATTGGTCAATTGCGCCTACAAACAGCAGGCCAAGGCCTAGTGGGCAGCAGCGTGACAGGCTATGAAGTTTTTGATGGTGGCAGCAACTTCGGAACCACTTCGTTTGTTCAAAATATTAACGCTCGCCGCGCTTTAGAAGGTGAGCTATCACGTACCATTGCTAGCATGCCCTCGGTTCAGGCCGCGCGGGTACACTTAGTGACGCCACAGCGCTCGGCTTTTTCGCGCCAAAATAAAGCGCCATCTGCCGCTGTTGCCCTTAACTTAGCTTCACGCACATTAAACACAAGCCAAATTCAGAGCATCGCTAGTTTAGTTGCTGCCTCAGCGCCAGAACTTACAACCGAAAATATTACAATTATTGATCAACGCGGCGCACTTTTGTTTGATGGAAAATCACAAGCCGCTGGTGGTCCAGGTAATGCTGACAAAACCCGCCGCTCGATTGAGCAAAGCTATGAAGAGAAAATTACGGCCATGTTGGCGCGCATTACGGGCCCGGGTAAGGTAAGTGTACGGGTAAACGCTGATGTTAACTTAGACCAGCTAGATGAACGCTCCGAACTATATGACCCAACACGTCAGGTTATTCGGAGCGAACAGCGCTCGGAAGTGACGGCAAACTCGCAAGAGAATGATGGCGGCGGCGCAGCAGGCGTGGACGGCAACATCCCTGGTGGCGGTGGTGGCGGTGGCTCTGAGCAGCAAAACGAAACCCGCACCGATGAAACCATTAACTACGAAATTTCTCGTACCGTACGTAACCTTAAACGCCAAGGTGGTGAAATTGAAAAACTCTCGATTGCTGTATTGGTAGAAGGACGTTATGAAGGCGAAGGCGGCGACAGCTATATTCCGTATAACGATGAAGACCTTGCCAATATGGCGCGCTTGGTGCGCACCGCAACGGGCTATAATGAAGAACGTGGTGATACGCTAGACATTATTGACATGCGCTTTACGCCACTCCCTGAAATTGAAGGCACTGAACCGCCGCTCTTTAATAAAACGGATATTATTAGTTTGGCGCAGTACGCACTTCTTATTGTGGGTATGCTTTCTATCTTGCTCTTCTTAGTTAAACCTGCCCTTACTGTATTGGCAAACACGACAGGCCAAACCGTAGAAGTACGCTTAAAGCAAGAACTGAGTAAAGCTGGCGTCGCAGATACTGTCGCTGCTGCCGTGGAGTCTGCTCAGTCAGAATCAGCGGCTACCGTCGATATGGATAAAGTAGAAGGACAAGTTAAAGAATCGACCGTTAAAAAAGTAAATGAACTTGTGAACAACCACCCTGAAGAAACCATTAACGTTGTTCGTGACTGGATGGCAGATGGTGAATCTTCTTCCGAATCATAAATATAAAGAAAATATAACTCATGGCTGAATCAGGAACAAAAGCAACTCCCGGACCACGTAAAGCGGCTATTTTAATGTTGGCTATTGGTGAAGCGCAGGCAGGGAAAGTATTTGAAGAAATGGATGATTATGAAATCAGAGATATTTCGCGTGAAATGGCAAATCTTGGGCGTGTACGCGGCGAAGAAATGGAAAGCACCCTCACTGAATTTACGACCAAACTTGGCGGCACAAGTGGCGGTGTTAAGGGAGGCTGGGACACAACTGAGCGCTACTTAAAGTCATTCATGAAAGAAGACCGCGTTGCTGACCTGATGGAAGAGATGCGTGGCCCTGCTGGCCGTACCATGTGGGAAAAGCTTGCTAATGTTGATGAAGATATTCTAGCGACGTATCTTCAGAATGAATATCCACAAACCGTGGCTGTTATTCTGTCTCGCATTCGCCCTAGTCAGGCTGCTAAAGTGCTTACCCATTTCCCAGAGGACTTTGCCCTGCAAATTATTGAACGTATCTTAGTGATGGATAACGTACCGCGTGAAGTACTGATGACCTTAGAAGAATCTTTACGCAATGAATTTATGCGCAACCTTGTCGCCAAAAAAGCGCGTGACACCCATGAAGTGATGGCCGAAGTATTTAACAACTTTGACCGTGCAAATGAATCTAAGTTTTTGGAACTGCTTGAGAAGAGAAATGCTGACGATGCTGAACGCATTCGCTCGCTCATGTTTACCTTTGAAGACATCAATAAAACCGACGAAAAAGGCCTACAAGCTATTTTACGTGACGTTGAAAAAGATGTGCTTGGCTTGGCACTTAAAGGTGCTGGCGAAGAACTGCGTGAACGCTTCTTGGCGAATATGTCTGAGCGGGCCTCTAAGATGCTACTAGAAGATATGGAAAACTTAGGTCCGGTTAAAGTGAAAGATGTAGACGAAGCCCAAACGAAGATTGTAAACGTAGCTAAAGAGCTTGCAGATAAAGGCGAAATTATATTTGCAAGTAGCGATGAAGGCGGCGGCGACGAGTTTATTACCTAACATGAATTCATCCACCCCTGACACTTTCACCAAATTTGATTTCGACAACGACTTCTTTGAAGTTGTTGCCGCAGCTGGTACTGCAGCCCCAGTTAAGGCTCC
>CALFWJ010000014.1 GCA_937928525.1 uncultured Alphaproteobacteria bacterium
TTTTGCTGCTTTGGGATCAAGTTCTTTAAGGCTGTTTTGTAAATCTAGGATGCGCTTAGTACCTGAAATATTAACGGTAATCACATCACCTTTTTGCACCCAGTGACTGCCCATAAGGGCTTGTGGACCGTTACGGCCAACTAAGTAGCCTGTAGCTTTGTAAGGTGAAAAGTCGGGGGTATAAGCGTTATTATTGAGAATAACTTTACGCAATTCAGCAATAATTTGGGCGCGATCTTGGGCACGTTTAAGGGCTTCGTAGTCTACTTCTGGTTCGTCAGATTTTTCTGGTTTAGCAAAAATAGGAAATGGGTTTGGCTCGCTGGCATAATCGGGCACAGCTTGAGCTGGTGAGGCATTAATAATACGCCAAGCGGGCTCGCGCTGCTGGGTGTGGCCAGTAGCAATAAGAACTGCAAAACAGATAACAGAGAGGAGATATTTATTCATTTTTATCAAGCCCATACATTGTTCCCGTTACGGTTGCGCGGACGCGGTCGCCTAGCTCGTTTGAGCGTTTAAGAATAAATCCATCGAGTGAAATTTTGTTGGTGGTATGAAGGTTATCCATGAGTAACAAGGCTTCAGGGTAGCTTACTTCGGCCTCTACCTGTACGCGGCGTAAGAAGAAGGGCACACCGCCAATATCGTTGCGCTGTTTAGCCAGCACGGTAAAGGTATAGTCTTTCTTTTCTAGCTCTAGGTGACGTAAAAGACTTAATTGCGTTGCTGTTGTTTCGTTAATGGTGCGTTTATCAAGTGCTGCAAGGGCAACGAAGACTTTTTCTGCTTCTTTCTTTTCTTTGTAAAGCCGCGCTAAATCAATATTTTTACGGTAGATGAGCTTGTTGTTTTCTTGACCCTTTTGGAAGAAGTTCCAGCTCATAAAAACAAGCCCAAGCAAAATAATCAGCCATAAATTACGGAAGACAATCCGACTCATTGAGCACCCTCCCCGTTGTCGACGGTGGTGGCCTGAAGTTCAAGCATAAGCTTAATTTGGTTGGCACCGTTATTCACGTTTTCAATTTTACGCAACCACGGGCGGGACTCGGTGATGGAGCGCGCCAAAATTTCTTGGTCGATGAGTAAAATATCGTTCTTTTTAACAATTGTGGCAAACATGGTAACAATGTTATTTTGGTCTTGGCCAAAGGTTGCCACTTCGTTAACGTTGCCGCTATTTAGTTCTACGCTAATGTCTTCTAGTTTACCAAATTCTTTTATGGCGTAACTACCTGCGTTCATGAAGCTACTTGGTGTGCGTTTAATGGGCTGTTTCATGGCATCCAGGAAATCGTTAGGCCGTACAATATGCCCCAATTTTTCATTGCCCTGAATGTTGGCAATATCGCGCCGAACTTGGTTAATCTTTTTATTAAGTTGATCAACCCGTTCTTGGTTTACCCACCAGAAGAAGGCGGCAGCAGAGCACAGCAAAATCATAAGAAACGCAATAAGCAACATCGGCAAGCTGTTATCTTTGTGGCGATAAAGGGGGGCGGTTTTAGCCCGCGGTTTAAGCGATGCAAAGGGCACAACTTTAATTTTAAATGGCTGTAGTGCTTCTTTAAGACCTTCATAAACATCTAGGTTATCGTCTACGGCTACGCAAATACCATCGGCATCACCGTCGAGCATCCGCTCTGAGATGGCGCTAGTTACAATTTTAACAGGATCACCGCCTTGCAGCGTAATAAGGGAGTTCCCCCACCGTTCTTCACCAGAATCATCAACAATACGAACGCCATGAACAATGTGTTTTTTACCTAATAGGTAGTAAAAAGCGTGAGTACCTTTGGGTGAAAAATCTTGCGGTAAAAACGCTTTAACGCCGTGGCGGCGGCCTGAAATTTCATCATTGAGGGTGCCATAAATTTCAATTTCACCGTGATTTTCGCGGATGAGTGGTTTTTTACCCGTAGCACCGTAGCGGTCAGCAATTTCTTTTTGGCTTTTGCCTTCTAGGTCACGGTACACGCGTGGGTCGTCTTGGCCGGGGATGTACAGCACGGTGGCTTCACCCCGCTTGGCGGACTCGTAGTGAAGGCCTTTACGTGATGTAATAATGGCGCGCATGGTTAAAGTGAATTTCTATTTTTCATTATTGTTTTTTAGTACTCCATAAGGGCAAAAATGGGTCCAACTAAGCTAGTGTACGTGCTAACGATGAAGAAAGGCAAGAGCACTGCCATAACCATGAACTTTAATTTGCTTACCACCAGCTTAATTTGGCGCTCAAGCTCAATACTGTAAGGGTCTTGCAGCTCTTCTACCCGTTCGGCGATGGCGCCTGTTTGCTCGCCCGAGACCACAGCATTAACAAATGACGCGCGAAATGGCAGGGCATCTAGGCTTTGGCCAAGACGAATACCAGTTTCGTGATCTTGCCCCGCAGCCCGAATTTGATAAGCAATTGTGGGGTTGGCAATACAGTTAGACAATTCATCAAGCGCGCGGTAAGTCGGCATACCCGAGCGAATAAGGGCAGGTAAAAAGTAAACGGTGAGCACGCTATTAAACGCAATAGCTAGGCGGCGGGTGGGCGAGAAACCCATTTTCATTTTTTCAAGCGTAGGCGAGAGTAGCGATGTTTTACGGAACAAGAAAACAGCAACAGGGAAGAGCATAATAACAATGGGAATCATGTAGTTAGCGCGCAACCACACCGAGGCATGCCAGTAGTACTGTAAAATAATGGGGAATTTGCCAAGCGAGTCTGGGCGGCGGTCAAGCACTGGCTGAATAACCATCGGTAGCATAATAGTTAAAACGCCAATACTCATGGCAATCAGCATAAAGCCTACCACAATCGGCATGGTGAGCTGGCTCACTAAATTACGGCGGCCCGTGTGCTGCATGTAGAGGGCTTGCGCCAGCGCCGGAATGGTTTGGCGCAGCTGGTTACTTTCTTCTGCCGCACGGATAATACCAACTTCTTGTGCTTCAAAGCCAATATCAGCCATACGAATAGCTTCATAGAAACGGGTTTGACCGCCCTGCACTTCGCGCGCGATAAGTTCCATTTTTGGGCGAAGGGTTTTATATTCGTCGTGGCTGTAAGCGTCGCAGGTATTGCTTACGGCTTCAGCGACGGGCATGCGCCCAGCACCAGAGTTAAGCCAACCCGCAAACGTACGGAAAAAACCAACGCGGTCTTCAAGGTTGAGTTTGGTGATACCAATCTCTAATCCCATGCTTAACTCCTTTCTTTTTGTTTATTTTTGACCAAGGGGCTCTAAAGCATCTCGCTCGAGAGTTCTAAAATTTTGGTTGATAGTTCTTTAGCGTCGGTAATACCATTTTTAACGTGCAGTACGCCCATATGACCCATTGGTTTCCAGCCTGCGCGGCGGGCAATATCTTCTAGGCCTTCGTAGTCGCGGCGTTTACTGGCTTCTACAATTTCTTTGTTAGGTTGCAGCCATTCAGCAGCGGCAATACGACCATAATACCCCGTGAAGCTACAGTTCGCACAACCATCTGGGTGGGCGGTATAAAGCTTAGCAGAGCTATCTAGCGGCACATCGTAGCGGTCGAACACGTAACGGGTGTACTCGTCTGGTTCTGGCATTTTTTCACGGCAGTGCACGCACAAACGGCGGATCAGGCGCTGGGCGGCAATACCACGCACATAGCTGAGCATAAAGCCGTGCATGCCAAGCTCGTCTAGGCGGACAATGGCATCTACGGAGGTGTTGGTGTGCAGAGTTGTAAATACGAGGTGACCGGTGTTGGCAGCATCAAACGTAAGCTGTGCCATTTCTTTATCGCGCACCTCACCAAAAATAATCACGTCGGGGTCAGCCCGCAGGGAAGATTTTAAGAGTTGTAAGCCTGTGCGTGCCGGGTCATCTTCGGCCATTTCCATTTGAATAGCATAACCAGGGACGCGTTTCTCTGGTGGATCTTCAATCGTGTGAACACTCAGCCCTTTACCCATGGGATCAACACTTACAACGGCCGAGTGGATAGATTCGGTTTTACCGCTACCCGTTGGCCCAGTCCAGAAGATAACACCATTAGAAGCAGCGGCAGATTGCTTAATTTTCTGAATAAATTCTTGCGGATAGCCCAGCTCTTCCATGCCCATAACTTCAGGTTGTAGGCGACGTAGCACCAGGCGCGGTACGGGGCCAAGGCGGCCAGCATGCGGTTGAATTTGTACCCGCCAGTCGTAGCCAGAGCGGGTAAACGCCCCTTTGTTGGTGTGGCTTAAGTTTACTTTGGGCATGCGCGCTAGGTTTTCAATGCGCACGCGTAGGCGGTCTAGCTGTTCTAGCGTAATCACTTCTTTGGGGTGCACCATACCGTCAATACGGTATTTAATCATGGCGCGGGGCTCGCCTTTAATGCTGGGGTCAATGTGAATATCTGAGGAGCGGGCGTCGATGGCGTTACCCACAATACGATCAAGCAAAGCTTCGGCTTCCATACCAGAATCAATGTTGTCGTTTTCACCTGCTAACCAAAAGGCACCCGCAACTTCACGTAGGATAAAGTGCCACACGCAACGGTAGCCGGGATAGTGCTCTTTTAAGGCAGATTCAAGCACTAAATCACGCGCGCTGTTTTCGTGTGCGAGGTGAATTTGACGGTCGCCGTCGTCGTACTCTTTTATGGCCAGCGGTACAATACGGTCGCGGCGCAGAAGGTCAATGGCTTTGCCTTCCATATCTTCGCGCAAATTAAACGCACTGTTGGGCACATCAAGGAACGACATAATCTCTAGACGCTGGTTTGCACGGGCTAAAGCGCGAGCAAGTTGAACTTTATTAATGACTTTTTGCTGTAATAGCTCGTAGCAAATCATCTGCGGAAGTTGCTCGCTCGATTTTGACTGCATTTGCTGTTTAGCGACGCTGTCAATGCCAAGGTCTTGCACCGATTGTAAAATTTCGAGCACGCGCTCAAATAGCGAGGCTTGGTCCCGAATTTCATCTTTGGGTTTTTCAAACGCATCTTCATCCGCCATAAACGTAGCGGGCGTTAGGGCTGTGGGGTCGCTACCCACATCTGGGTTAAGCGTTGGTGCTTTAGACGCATCAATAATTTGAGGCTCTAGAGTTGGAGCGGTCTCTCGTTGAGGGGTAGCCGTTTCCGTAACGGGCTCAACCCGCGGTTTAGCGGGCTGAGTATTCGGGATAATCGGCTCAAGGTCGTCTACCACAAGAAGAGAACCTTTTTGTTATTGGATGAGGTTAGCGGCGTAGCACACGTTAACATTAGATGTACCAGCAGCAAGGGCAGCACCACCAGGGGCAGCAGCCAAGCTGTTGTCGCGGGCGCAGTTACCTGTACCACGGTAGAACATACGGCCAGTAACAGGGTCAATGCTACCATCAATCGCTTCGTCAGCTTCTTCAACTTCGTTAATTGGCACACCGTTCATTTGAACGATAAAGTACTGGTTAGCGCCAATACCAGCAGCAAGCGGGGCTTGGTTAACAACCATGTTAATAGCACCACCGGCACCAAAGCCGTGGTTTACATCTGTACCATCGTAGTCAAAACCAGAAATAAGGTTTTTTACTTCATCCACGTCAATATTAGCGTTAAGAGTGTAACCACTGCCAGCGTTAGCAAGAATAAGAGG
>CALFWJ010000015.1 GCA_937928525.1 uncultured Alphaproteobacteria bacterium
ATCATGTCTAGCACACGGGCAGCCAGTTGCCCTGCAGCGCGCATTTTAATAATTTCAACTTTATTTTTGGGGATGGGTTTACTCATGGTCAGTCTATATTAATTGGAATTTGTTTACTTATGGTAACGCCCTCAGGGGTGACCGTGCAAGTGTAGCAAAATGCTTCTACGCCATTTTTTATTACTTTGGCTAAAATGGCAGCATAGTCTGGGTCTATGTGCGCTGCGGGGCGAAACTCGGTGCAGTCGTCCCGTTGACATAAAAATACCATGACGCCGCGCTTACCATCCGCCACTACATCGGCCAATTCGCGCAGGTGTTTTTGCCCGCGGGTCGATACGCTATCGGGGAATTGCGCTGTGGCAACGCCATCTACATCTTCCCGCAGCGTCACGTTTTTAACTTCAACGTAGCAGTCAGGCTTGGCGTCATCGCTCAAGAAAATATCGATGCGGGATTTACCCTCTGTGCCGTATTTCACTTCGTTTTTAAGGTTAGCGTAGTCCATAAGTTCAGGAATTTCGCCCGCCGTAATAGCCTCAGATATAATTTTGTTTGGCCGCATGGTGTTCACACCAACAGTGGCACCTTGGCTTGTACCCAAAATCTCAACCGTGTATTGCAGTTTACGTTTGGGGTCGTTGTGCGGTGTTACCCATGCATCTACGCCTTCAACCAGCAGACCGCGCATACTGCCCGTATTGGGGCTGTGACACACAATTTCTTCGCCGCTATCTAATAAAACATCTATAAAAAAGCGTTTATAACGGCGGATAAATTGTCCTTTTAAAAGGGGTGTGCTAAATTTCATTTAATTTTAATAACATATAAACGTGCCATGCATAACTCCTTATTCGTCTTCGACATCGAAACAGTGCCAGATACCACCGCCCTTAAAAATCTACTAGGCGCCGACGTGGTCGATGGCATGGACGAACCCGAACTGCGCGACGCCCTCGAGCAATATCACCTCGAAATCACCAAAGGGAACAACAGCTTCCCGCGTCAACCTTTCCATAAAATTGTGGCGATTAGTTTTCTGGAAGCGGAGATTATCAGGAACGGCGCACAAGAAGAGTACGTATTGAAAGAAATTCGCAGCGGTGGCACCCTCGAGAGCACGGAAGAAGAGCTAGTGAAGGGCGTGTATAACTACCTCAGTAAACGTAAACCCCGCTTCGTGAGCTATAACGGCCGCAACTTCGATTTTCCCGTCATGAAATTCCGCGCTATGAAGTACGGTGTGCAAGCGGACTGGTTCTATCAAACAGGCGATAAATGGAACAACTACAACAGCCGTTACAGCGCCGATTGGCACTGCGACCTACTAGACGTCCTGAAAGATTTTGGGGCCATGGGCGGTGGCTTAAAACTCAACGAAGTGTGTAGTATTCTAGGTTTACCGGGCAAATTTGGCCCCGACGGCAGCCAAGTCACCGACATGATAGACAGTGATAATCTACAAGGTGTGCGCGACTACTGCGAAACCGACGTTCTGAACACCTATTTAGTGTATCTGCGCACCCAACACCACAAAGGTGTTTTGTCGGATGATGCGTTAAACCGTGCCATAACCGACTGCCTTGATTACGTCGATAATCACACCGCCGAGCGTCCACACCTTGCTGATTTTAAGCAAGCGTGGCAAGATAGCTGCAATGGTGAGTTTCTCCCCGTATAATGAACAGAATCACCATTTATACGTCGTTTCATCGCTCATCATGTAGCACTCACTACACGGCTTCGCTCGCGCCTAGCCTAAATAATGATTCTATTCATTATAAAAATAGAAATAAGAAAGAATAAGAATGTCTTCACCAACCGCCGCAGTCCTCCTCATCGGAAACGAACTCCTTTCTGGCCGCACCGCCGATGCGAACCTAAACTATATCGCCCGCCGCATGACCGACATTGGCATTAAATTAGCCGAGTGCCGCGTTATCCGCGACGACGTAGATACCATTGCAGACAACGTGAACGACCTGCGCGCCAAACATACCTACGTATTTACCACGGGCGGCATTGGCCCCACCCACGATGATATAACCATGGAGAGCATCGCCAAAGCTTTTGGCGTGCGGGTAGAGCGCTACGACGAAGTGGCAGAAGCCTTCACCAAGCACTATGCCGCACTTAACAAGCCCACTACCGCCGCTACGTTTAAAATGGCGGATTTCCCTGCTGGCGCCGAACTCATCCATAACAGCGCTACCCATGCACCAGGCGCTAAAATGGAAAACGTTTACATTTTTGCAGGCATTCCTAATATTATGCAAGCCATGCTAGAAGCCGTTATTCCAACGCTTACGCAAGGCGACACCATCTATACCCACAGCATTGATGCCTTCATCAGCGAAAGCCAAGCCGCCGAAGCTCTAGAAAATGTGCAAAACGATTTTTCAAGCCTGGACATAGGCTCTTACCCCTTCAAAGAGGGCGAGCGTTTTGGCACCAGCCTTGTTACCCGCGGAACCAATCAAAAAGACGTTGATAAATCTTTTTCTGCCATTAAAACCTTTTTGGAAGGGTTGGGCGCTGAGGTACGGGGTTAACCCGCCGCCAACAACCGCTCCACCTCATCCTTCTCAAACATCATCAACAGCGCACGTAGCGCTGTTTTTTGCGCTTTATTTAAAGGGCGGCTTAATACATCTTCGGATAATTCGCGAGCGAGGGGAATAAGGTCGCGGTGCACATGCAGGTCGGCCACGCGGGTCATTACTTGGCCACTTTGGCGGGTGCCCAACACGTCGCCGGGGCCGCGCAGTTCAAGGTCTTTTTCGGCGAGATAGAACCCGTCTTCGCTGTCACGCATTGCCGCCAAACGCTCCTGCGCTAGTTCGCTCAAGTTACCAGAAAAGAGGAGTAAACATGTCGATTTTTTCGCCCCGCGCCCCACCCGTCCGCGCAACTGGTGCAGAGCCGATAGACCAAAGCGCTCGGCGTGCTCAATCACCATTGTGGTGGCGTTGGGCACATCTACGCCCACTTCAATTACGGTTGTAGCGACTAAAATTTTGGTTTCGCCTGCTTTAAACGCACGCATGGCCTCTTCTTTGTCGGCGCCTTTCATTTTACCTGTGAGCAGGGCAGCTTTGTCGCCATAAATTTTAGCTAAGTCTTCATAGCGCGCACTGGCGGCACTTAAGTCGGAGAGTTCGCTCTCATCTACCAATGGACACACCCAATACACTTGCTCGCCGCGGGCTAAAATCCGCTCGAGCCCCATGGCGATATCGCCTAGCTTGTCGGCGCTCATGACGCGGGTATCGATGCTGGTGCGACCGGGCGGTTTTTCGGCAATAATGCTGGTGTCCATGTCGCCAAAGAAGGTAAGGGCAAGGGTGCGTGGAATAGGTGTGGCAGTCATAATTAATACATCTGGCGCTTTACCACCCTCTGTTAATGCTAAGCGTTGCTTCACGCCAAAGCGGTGTTGTTCATCCACGACTGCTAAGCTTAAGCGGTCAAACACCATGCTTTCTTGGGCGAGGGCATGGGTGCCAATAATAATATCTGCAAAGCCATCAGCAATCAGCGCCTTAGTTTTTTTCTTCTGCGCTGCGGTTAACTTACCCGTCAGAAGCACCACATTTACTCCCAGTGGTGCTAGAGTAGCCACCGCATTATCATAGTGCTGTTGCGCTAAAATTTCAGTCGGCGCCATGAGCGCACCTTGATATCCCGCTTCTACCGCGCGAAGCAACGCCAACAGCGCCACCACGGTTTTACCGCTTCCCACATCGCCCTGCACCAACCGTAGCATGGGCGTGGGCGCCGTCATATCTTGATCGATGTCGCGCAATGTTTGCGCTTGGTCACCCGTTAAATTGAAGGGCAGGGCGTTTAAAAAGCGTTCGCGTTTTTCTCCCACTAAATCATGGGCAATGCCCGGGTGTTGGCGCGTAGTACGGCGCACATGTGTGAGAGCAAGTTGGTGCGCATAAATTTCATCGAATGCCAATCGTGTGCGATGAAT
>CALFWJ010000016.1 GCA_937928525.1 uncultured Alphaproteobacteria bacterium
TTTAACTGGCACCTGACTTGCAATATTATTATATAAGGCAAGCAGAAACACCAAGAGAGAGAAAACACACATGGCTAAAAAACCAGATTCAGCAGGCGCAAACGGAACTCTATACTGTAGTTTTTGCGGTAAAAGTCAGCACGAAGTGCGCAAGCTTATTGCGGGCCCAACTGTGTTTATCTGTGATGAATGTGTGCGCCTCTGTATGGACATCATCCGCGAAGAAGAAGCTACACCAGCTGCCGCAACTCGTACTGCGGATGGCGAAACCAAGCTCCCAACCCCCGCCGAGATTTATGGCATCCTGCAAGATTATGTCATTGGCCAAAACCGCGCCAAACGCGTGCTCTCTGTTGCCGTACATAACCACTACAAACGCCTCGAGCATATGGGTACCGAAGCCACCGATATCGAAATTCAAAAATCAAACATCCTTATTTTAGGCCCAACTGGTTGCGGTAAAACACTGCTAGCGCAAACCCTTGCGCGCATTATCGATGTACCATTTGCCATGGCAGACGCCACCACACTCACCGAGGCTGGTTATGTAGGTGAGGATGTCGAGAATATTATCCAAAAACTCCTTCAAGCAGCAGACTACAACGTTGAGCGCGCACAACGCGGCATCATCTACATCGATGAAATCGACAAAATTACCCGCAAGGCAGAAAACCCAAGCATCACGCGCGACGTCAGCGGAGAAGGGGTGCAGCAAGCGCTGCTCAAGCTCATAGAAGGCACGGTAGCAAGTATTCCACCACAAGGTGGACGCAAGCACCCACAACAAGAATTCTTACAAGTTGATACTGCGAACATCCTCTTTATTGTGGGCGGCGCTTTTGCAGGCATGGATAAAGTCATTGCTGAGCGCATGCAAAAACGCAGTATTGGTTTCAATGCTGCTGTGGCTAAGGCTGACGAGAAAGAAGTGGGCAGTATGCTCCACGCCGTCGAACCAGAAGATTTAGTCCGCTTTGGTCTCATCCCAGAATTTATTGGCCGTCTTCCCCTTATTGCCAGCCTAGAAAACCTAGACGAAGATGCATTACGCCAAATCATGACCGAACCTAAAAACGCACTAGTTAAACAGTACGGCGCGCTATTCGACATGGAGAATGTTAAGCTCACATTCACGAAAGAATCACTCCACGCAGTTGCCCGCGAAGCCATTAAACGTAAAACAGGCGCCCGTGGACTACGTTCAATCATGGAAAATGTATTGTTAGACATGATGTATGACCTGCCAAGCCATGAAAACTTAGAAGAAGTCGTCATTAACGACAAAGTTGTAGAAGGCACAGCCAAACCACTGCTTATTTTTACGGAAGATGCCAAGGCTAAAAAAGCTAAAAAGCCTACAGCTAAAGCGAAAAGTGTTAAAAAGGCGCCTTCTAAAAAAGCAGGCTAAAGCAGGCTAAAGCAGCCAATACGGTAAAACGGTTTTAGCTTGTCATGTGCCTAAAGTTAAGGCATACATAAAGTGCAAAAAATAAGAAAAAATCTGCATGAATATTCTCATTATCGGTTGCGGCGATGTTGGTAGCGCTATTGCTCAACACTTAGTTATAGAAGAAGAGCATAACGTAACGGTTATCGATGAAGACCAAGAAGAGCTCAATGCCCTTGCCGAAATAATTGATGTACAGATTGTGTGTGGCCGTGGATCGCTCCCCTCTACACTAGCCGACGCAGGCGCTGCCGACATTGACCTCCTTATCGCAGTTACAAACTCAGACGAAGTTAATATGGTGGCCTGCCAAATGGCGCACACTATTTATAACGTCCCCAAAAAAATTGCCCGTGTGTCTGATGTGTCATTCCTTAATTTAGCGCAAAGTCAGCTCTACACACCCAATCATCTCCCTGTCGACGTACTCATTAGCCCAGAAGAAGAGGTGGCGCGCAGCCTGTACCGTACCATGTTTATACCCGGCGCCTTCGATGCTCATGCCTTTGGCGATGACAAACAAGCCACGATGGTCGGCACCCACGTCACCGAAGAGTGCAGCTACCTAAACGTTAAGTTGGCAGACTGGACCCGCACCGACATGCCCATGCACCTCCTGTCTATTTACCGCAACGAGCGCCTGATTATTCCCACTAATGGCGACCACCTAGAAGTAGGAGATGAAGTTTATTTTGTGTCCATGCAAGAAAATGTACGTCAATGCCTCCAAAAACTTGGCGTAGACGAACCACCACTTAAATCAGCCTTTATTATAGGGGGAGGGCGCGTAGGCCACCGCTTAGCCGTTAAACTAGAAACGTTAGGTTTGTCAGTTCGCCTCCTAGAACGAGACGTCAACCGCGCTAACTATCTTGCCGAAAAACTTACCCAAACTACAGTGCTACAAGGCGACGCCCTTAACCAACGGCTTTTATTGCAAGAAGGCCTAGCCGAGTCCGACATCGTTGTGAGCGTCACTTCAGACGATTCAGCAAACATCATGTCTTCTATTATGGCACAGCAAGCAGGCGTTAAAAACGTCATGACGCTGGTTAACCAAGAAGGTTTT
>CALFWJ010000017.1 GCA_937928525.1 uncultured Alphaproteobacteria bacterium
CCCAGAAGAGCTCACCCAAAAACGCACTAAAACTCCACAAGGTAGAACCCCAACCCTCAAACCCCTATGGCCTGTGTATCAGTAACCTTGACAAAGCATTCTAAATTACCTACATACACCTCAACCGAAATCGGAGAAACACCATGACAAATTTTATCATCTGCGACACAGAATACACCACAGGCATCAACGCCCGTAAAACCAATTGGGGCCTTGCTGGCGCCCACCGCGAAATTATTCAAATCTCTGCGGTAACCTTTAACTTTAATACGCCATGGCAAGAAGCTCAAACCTTCGACGCCTTCATAAAACCGATCCTTAATCCAATTTTAAGCGAGCGCACAACTAACGTTACAGGCATTACGCAACAAGATGTTGATAACGCAGAAAATACGGAAGATGTTTTATGGAATTTTCAACAATTTTCAAAGAACCAACCCGTCTATAGCAATGGCAACGATATCAATCCTATCGCTGAAACTTGCGGTCTGCAAAGCATTAAAAATCCCCTCACTGTTGCTAATTGGGCAAGTCTGAGAGAACCGCTTTATACAGCACTACATCAAGCAGTAGGAGATTTTGACGACGAAGAATATCCATCAGGAGAACTTTACAAACTGCTCAGCATCAACATGAATGGCCGTGCCCATAACGCCCTACACGACTGCCACTCTATTGCCGCAACACTGCAAGAGCTTGCCAGACGTGGTCATAAAATAAATCTTCCAACTGTTCCTCAACGAGCAACTTGGTAACACTTACAAAACACAAAAAAGGTCAGCATAAGCTGGCCTTTTTTAGTCATTAGTTTATTTCAAATTATTTCAATCGCATCTATCTAACCTCTCAATAAATCCTTGCTTTAAATGCTTTTTTAGTATACTTATAAATGAAATACTGAACCACCTCACTGTTTATAGGAGTTTTAAATGACTTATACTTTCTTTGGTATCCAACAAAATGCGCACCCTCTTCATCATCGTCCCGGCGAGCTCGTTCCTACACTTTGGGAAAAAGATAATGCTCTTTTCGTGCAATATTTTAACCCAAAATCTGGCGTAACCTTAAAGCCTCTAGGCATGAAAACTAAAAAATTACTTAACACACCAAGCCACCATCATTTAGGTGTTTATTACACCAATGGTCGCGGCTTCACAGAAAAACAAAAAATCTTGTCTCTACCTGATGGCAAGAAAAAAACCCAAAACCGTCTTAATCTTGCCCTGCAAGAAAAAGTTAAACGTAAAGGCAAAAACCCACACCGAGATTTTCGTCTCTTTCATGTCCTTGGCGCAACAAACGCTCGCATCAAACAGCAGCAAAACCCAAACACCATCAATCCAGAAGAAACGGCTTACCTCGCGTTTCTCCTCCCCGATGGCCGCTATATTGTGAACACTGAAAATGAGCTATTCAATACTATAAAAAATTATCTCATCTACAATTGGCACAATATGCAAGATGATATGCGCGCAAAAATAATTATGCAGCTGCACAGCCAATCCTCTCTCAACGTGCCTCTTCATTGGCGTGTTTTAGGTCTACAAGCAGAATACCGAAAATGCCGAAAAATGTTTGCTGGCTTCCGTAAAGAAGAAAGCAACATTGCAAACAACATATCTTCCTACTCCAAAAATGAGTTTGGCATTCCACCAGAACGCAAACTTTGGCTCACCTAGCCACAAAAAAAGGCCAGCCTCGCGCTGGCCTTTTTTCACACCCACTTCTCCCCTTGCTCTCCAAAGCACATAGCAGTATTCTAAAGTATGAACATCCCAAAAACCGCCCACCTCACCGACGACTCCCGTGCCGTTAAACCCGGCAGCATCTTCATCCACGACGTCAATAATCACCCAGAAGGTGAAGCCGCAGCCATCCGCTTTATCAAACAAGCCAAACAAAATGGCGTCAGCGAAGTCGTCACAAATATAAAATATCAAGACACTACGTTCGACCCCGCCCCCAACAAAATCCTAGCCAAATGGGCCGCCCAAAAATTCCCCGCCACGCCAAAAACTCTCGTTGGCGTCACCGGCACCAACGGCAAAACCTCTGTCGCGTGGTTCTACCGGCAGCTTGCTGCTTCTTGCGGAAAAAAATGCGGCTCTATCGGTACGTTAGGCGTATATAACGATAAACAAGAAACCACCCAAACAGGCTACACCACTCCCACAGCTCCCACGTTGCACCAAACCTTACAAACTCTTAGCAAAACTTGCACCCACACAGCTATCGAAGTTGGCAGCCACGCCCTCGCCCTCCACCGCGCCGACGGCCTGCGCTTCACCGCCGCCGCCCTGACCAACATCACGCAAGACCACCTCGATTTCCACGGCACCATGGAAGCCTACGCCGCCGCCAAAGCCCGCCTCTTCACCGAACTATTACAAGAAGACGGCACCGCAGTCCTCCCCATTCAAAACCCCCTCGCGTGGCCCATTGCCGCCTTTTGCCGCGAGAATAACATCAACGTCCTCACCACCGGCTCTGCCAACGCCGAACTCACCGTCAACATCACCAAAGCCCACGCCCAAGGCCTCGACGTCACCATTAAATATAACGCAGATAACCACCACACCACCCTCCCCCTCCTCGGCACATTCCAAGCCGCCAATATCGCCACCACCCTCGGCCTCGGTATCGCCAGCGGCCTCGACTTCACTAAAATGCTCACCGCCCTCGCCACCCTCCAAAACGTTCCGGGCCGAATGGAGCTGGTCAGCCAAAAAGGTCAAGCAACAGTCATTGTTGACTACGCCCACACCCCCGACGCCCTAGAAAGCGCCACCGCCGCCCTCAAACCCCTTCTCCCCAAAAACGGAAAACTCATCACCCTCTTCGGCGCCGGCGGCGACCGCGACAACACCAAGCGCCCCCTCATGGCCAAAGCTGCCGCCAAACACAGCGATCACGTTATTATAACGGACGACAATCCCCGCAGCGAAAATCCGCAAAAAATCCGCGACCAAGTCGCCGCTGGCCTACCACCAAACACACCCCATCAAAACCTCTCCCCACGGGAAGATGCCATCACAGCAGCCATAAAAATGGCCACCGAACACGACATCATTCTCCTCGCCGGCAAAGGCCACGAAACCGGCCAAATCATCAACGGCACAACCCACCCCTTCGACGACCGAGACGTTGCCCGCAAAATTCTCTTGCAAAAATCCTAAATACCGCATACAAATAACCCACAACCGCCCACGGGCACATCTTCCCTCTTTTTTCTAAAGGAACATTTACATGACTAACTTTAAACAACCTGTCATCCCACGCTTTGGCCGACACCTCATTTTACAACTAATGTTGAAAGGTCTTCGAATTTCAGAAGATAAAATCTTCTTTAACAGCTTTAATTCCCACAATAATGGAACTGGCTTCAAGCTCAGTTACCGTTGTTTTGATATGGATTATAACCTTGAGCCTCATTTTCTGCTCATTAATCAAATT
>CALFWJ010000018.1 GCA_937928525.1 uncultured Alphaproteobacteria bacterium
TAATCATTTTTACCCAATTAACTTTAAGTGCGTCTTTAAGTTCGAACATGAGGTTACCGCCGCGGCTACTGGCGCTAGCTTGCAAAGTCCCTTGAAAACGCGCGTCTTTTTCTATGGCAATAATATGCGCGCCTGAGGCCAAGAGAGGTACCGTCATAGCGCCTGGGCCTGGTCCAATCTCGATGATGACTTCACCTTCTTTGGGATTAATCGATTTAACGATTTTTTCGATAATATTTTTATCGCGCAGGAAGTGCTGGCCTAGCGACTTATTGGGGCTTAAGTCAACAATAGGTTGAGCTTCGCTATCATCGCTAAAGTCATTATTCATATCCGCGGCATTTAATTTCATTATGAAGCTGCTTTAACCCGCTTAATAACATCTGGTGCGAGCTCTATGAAGGCACGGCTTTTTAAATCGCGCAGAAATTTACGCTCCAGTTGACGGGCTTTGTTACCTCCAAGTTGACGATCAACTTTTGCGCGCAAACGCAAGAGGTTGTTGGCCATTTCTCGCTTACGATTAGAGACATAAAATGCCCGTTCGCCAGCGCTGGTTGTTATAACTTTACTGAGGCCTGTTTTGCGTGGCAGAGCAGCTTGAACGCTTTTATTTAGGTTATTAACGGGTTGCCATTGTTTGTCTGTAATGGTGACCTTATCGTTTTTTTGTAAATCACCTAAAAACTTATTTTTTCCAAGCGCTTTTTTAAGCGATATGGTGCTAGATACAGCAACACTTACTTCGTATAAACGCACTTTTTCGATTGGGTCAAAAGTAATAGCGGGCGCTTTTTTGACGCGGTGAATTTTAACAATGTGCCAACCTGCATCGGTTTCTAGTGGCGCTGAAATATCGCCAACTTTAAGTGTTTTTAGGGCTTCTTCTAAATCTGGATTAAGAGCACCTTCTGCGAACCAGCCCAAATACCCTCCTTTTTTGGCGCTAGCACCTGTGCCAAATTTTTGTGCGACAATAGCAAAATCTTTTTTCTCTTTAATTTCTAGGGCAGCCGCTTTAATTGTCGTTTCTGCTTTGGGATCGGAGGTTGGTAGAAAAATTTGCGAAATTTCACGCTCTGACACCACTTCACCAGAAAGGATATCGCGGATGATGCGGTCGGTTTCAGCGGTGCTAATATTCACTTGCGGTACTAGTTCGTTTTGCACAACTTTATCCCATAGGATTTGAGTGGCGAGCTTTTCTTTGAAGACAGGCTCTAATCCTTGGGTCATTTTTTGAAGTCTTGCTGAATCAATATTGTTTGATTTAGCTAAGTTTTTTGCTGCGGCATCTATTTCAGCATCAGTGACTGTTATATTGCGGCTCAGGGCATATTGGCGTTTAATTTCACCTTCTATGACTTCACCAAAAATTTGACGAATAAGTTTATCTTGCGCAGCAATAGGTTGCGCAAATTGACGCTGCGCGAGTGCGACTTGTCCGGCTAAATCGCGCGAGGTAATCACTCGGTCGTTCACGACCGCTACCATACTATCTGTCATTGCCATGGGCGCTCCAAGAGGGAGTATATGTGCCACCACAAATGCTATAAATACCTGTTTTAAGTGAGTCATATTTTAATTTTCTTTTTATTTATTCGCGGTCACGCCCTAGGGTAAGAAGTTGTACGTTTAATAAGTAATCTGTTGACGGTTGGATGTTACTGTTGGTAAATCCACGCCGCCGCGCAATGGCGCTCACTCTGAAGCAGCAGTGTGTATATTCTGCGCCTACTTCATTGATAAGATTACGCTCTGCTTCTAGGTCGCGCTGGAGGCGCATAGTTGTTGCCCATGACTTATTAAAGGTCCAACGGCCACGTAGGTTAAATTCCTCCGGTCCGCCATCAAGAAATGAATGACTCATTTGAAGAAAACGTCCTGTTTTATCGCTACGGTCATAACCAATAGCTGCGCTGGTATCTTGGCGGCGCGATTCAAAATTGGCATTATCGAGGCGGAAACGCGTTGAGAAATCGAGCCATTTAAATGGCGTACCACGGACAAAACCAACCCAATCAGATACTTGCGTGGCGGTGCCCCCGCTTACAGGCAGTGCATCGTCGTCAAACTGACGGAAAGATTGGCCAAGGAACACGTGTAACTTGGTATCGTTCACGCCGCCCCAACGGTTATCGAGACCATAGATAACTTGCGGTCCTGTTTCCACGCGATCTAGGCCTGCAAAACGGCTAGATTGAAAGAGGTTAGTTACATCTAACTCGTAGGCAACAGAGTCTTCGTTCGGGATATCGTCTGGGTTACCACCGCGCGGCGAATACACGCTCATGACTCGTGGGGTAATTGTATGAAAACCGGTGGCAGATACAAAGGGTTTTTCCCAACCTAAAGTAACTTCAGGGATAAGGCGACCCGCCTCGCCTGTGTCGGTGATGCCGTCGCCATCTACGTGATATATATCGCCTCTTAGGCTGCTGGTAAACTCGATGAAGCTGCCGTCTTTGAGATTGAGTGGTTTGGCATATTCTAGCCGAGTGGAAAGCCGTTGATAGTTTAACCCTTCATCTCGGTAGAGAGCGAACGCATCACCACTGAGTTTAAGTTGTGTGCCTTTTTCATCTAGATCCCAGATACGTTCAGCCTCGATACTTGGTAAAGCGTGGGAGGTTTGAGCCGGAATGCGGTTACTGTCTAGATCTTGGTACCAGCGGCCAAAGGCGCCAATATAGTGCTGATCTGATGCGTCTTCAAAATAGAGAGTGCTCGGCAAATAGGGATCGTTACGGTCAAAGAAATCGAACAGATAATCATCGTCTGATGTAAGCTCTGCATTTAAGCCAGCACGACGACCTGGCTGGAAGATATATTCACCCAAAATTTGCCCATGACCGCGGACATTGCCCGTGCTGGTGTCGTTTAAATAGCTGCCACGAAACTCGGTATCTAGGGCGGTTCCTTTTTGACGGCGCTCACCGATAAACTGCGCGCCACGGCTGCTCATGAGACGGGTGCGCAGAGTGTAGTCGGCGTTGTTTTTAGGGTCAAAAATGTACCCTGATAGCGTCAGTTCGTCGCCGCGTGAGGTAGAGCTACCAAAGGTTGGGGGCAGCACACCTGACTTTGGCTTGTCGCCCACGGGGTGATAAAAATAAGGCAGGTATAAAAGAGGCACGCCATAGACATCAAACTTAGCGCCGCGGTAGCTTAGAATTTCTTCTTCTGCATCGTATTTAACGCTATTAGCACGGATTTGCCACGGTTTGCGGCCACCACCTGTTGCGCAGTTATTGCAGGGGCTATACACGATATCTTCTAGTTCATACAAGCCTTCGTTATGGCGCTGGGCTTTGCTGGCGGTAAGTACTTCGCCAAGGTCTGGCAGGCGAAAGGCGATCGCTTCTAGTGTGGCAGATTTTAGGTCGCCTGCAAGCTCTAACCTATTGAGAGTTAAAGTACTTCCCTTAGGGTCAGTATAGTCTACGTTGCCGATGGCCATAAGGACGCCTGTTGTGGGGTTATAGGTAATTTTATCGGCCTTGATGCGGCCTTGATCGCCGTCTACAAGAACGTTACCTGTGGCTGTGACTTTGGTGTTGTTGTCGTTATAGGAGACTTCGTCAGCCTCGAGGGTGAAGGGAACTTCTTGTGCTTCTGTTTGCGTTTCTTCTTGCGGTTCTTCTTGGGCATGAAGTGTGGGCAAAATTGTGCAAAACAGGGCTAAAAGTGGCCAAACGAGGGTCAATTGCGAGCAAAAACGGGGGAAGAAACGCGCCAACGGGGGTAATTTTGCCTATTTTTGGTTAATTTTGGTCAATTCTGGCGTTTTTCACTATTTTTAGGGGCGAGAGCGCAGGATTTTTATTTATAGAGAGTTATACCCCAAAAATCGCGCAGGCGGCAAGTGGCGTGCTTAATATTTAAGGCGGTGTTTTGAGGTTATTTACTTGATTTTGTATTCTTTTTGTATATATTAGATTTATGAACTGGTGCTGATGCACCGTAACGCTGCTCTGGCAGCCCCCGTTTAGGAGAAAGCTGATGGCTTTTAAAACTGTAACTGAACTCAATAAATTACGCGCTGAACATAAGGCTAAGCAAGACGAAGCTGCGCGTGTGAAAAATGAAAAAATTAACGCCGCATTTCACGCTAAAATTAAAATAGAATTTGATAATTTTTGTGAAGATGGCAAGCGTGAACGGAGCATTAACTGCTTTGATGTAATTAAAGGCGTTACCAAAGCCAGCATGTCTCATTTTATACAAGGGGCTTATGCGGCTTATACAAAATCAGACTTTTGTAAAACTTTATGCCAAGAATTGGCCGATAATGGTTTTACAGATGTAAAGTTTGATCTTGAGCAAAATAAAATGTTGTTTTCTTTTTCTATTCCTGATGAGAGTGGTGGCGTGCCCGCTGACGCGCCTTCTGGTCCGGATGGTGAAGTACCTACTGATGCTTCTGCGAAAGAGCTGGCATTTTACAAACTGCTGAACGAAGAAATACCCTTGCATGAATTTGGCGTGAGGATTGGTAATATTCTTGAAAGATCTCATTTAAAATATGTAGGTGATTTGGCTGAGAGTAGTGAAAATGATTTGCACCGCATCCCTAATTTAGGCAAAAAGTCTATCGTTGATATAAAAATATGGTTAGCTGGAAAAAAGCTACACCTTGGTATGGATATGAAACATTGGCGCAGGCCCATAGAAAACACATAACGTAGAAGGCCGCTGTTTATGCAGTGGCCTTTTTGGTGTGCGGTTTTTATTTATTCTAGCGTGCCAAGGGCGGCTTGGAGGGTGAAGGCATTAAGGAGATAGAGTTGCTCGGCTTGAATGGCGGCGGTTTGGGCAGCTAATAAATCTTGCTCGGCTTCTAGGGCGTCGAGTAGCGTTGATTCACCCTCGGTGTAGCGGGCTTTAGTACCTGCGGTAGCTTCGGTTTGTGCGGTGCTGGCAGCGTTAAGCGCTTTAAGGTTGGCAGCGCTAGCCTGCACATTATGAAACGCGACAAGGGCTTGTTGGCGCACGTTTTGGGCGATGCTATTGGCGTCATCTGCCGCTGCTGTGGCTAAGTATTGGGCTTGACGGTATTGGCTGAGATTTCCACCACCAGCAAAGAGCGGCACACTGAGGTTAAGGCCTAAGGTTTGGGTGTTGGGGGAGAAGCTACGGGTGGTGTCGTTTGCGGTGGCTTCTAGGTTTAGGGTAGGGAGGAACAGGCCGCGGGCGGATTTAATTTGAGTTTGGGCCGCCGTTGTTGCTGCGCGGGCAGCGATGTTGCGCGGATGTTTGGGGAGAAGTTCTTCTAGGGCGTTGATATCTTGTGGAATTTCTGGCAACTGGGGCCAGCTGAGAGTACTGCCAAGAGCTTTGCCGCCCCGTTGTGCTGTGAGTTGGGTTTTAAACTCGGCGATGCTGGCGGTGGCGAGCGCGTCGTCCGCCCTGCCCTGCTCGAGAACTGCGGTGGCTTGCATAACGTCTGTTCTGGCGCTTTCACCGCTTTCAAACCGCGCTTGCTCGGCGGCCTGGGCTTGAGTAAGTGTTTTTACAAATTGAGTTGTTTGTTGCTTGCGGGTTTGCGCAGTAAGCAGGTTAAGGTAAGACGTAATGGTGGCAAGTTTTTGCGTTTGCAATGTGGTGTGATAGTTGGCTTCTGCCGCTGTTATATTGGCTTTTACGCGGGCGAGGCCTGCTTTGTCGCGTCCACCTGCATAAATTGGCTGTGTAAGCGTGAGATTGGCGTTACGCACGTTATTGTCTGAGCCAAAGCTAAACCCTTCTTCAGCTTGGCTACTTTGAATACTGGTGTCGGCATTAAAATTAAGGGTAGGTAAAAACGCTGCACGGGCTTGGTTGATGCGTTCACGTTCT
>CALFWJ010000019.1 GCA_937928525.1 uncultured Alphaproteobacteria bacterium
CTTCTACTCTTCGCTATCTTTCTCCGCCTTTTTGGCCTTACTCTTTTCGCGCTCAGCGGCTTTTTTCAAGTCGTCAATGGTGCGCTTAATCTCGTTCATACGGTACGCCTCTAGGGTGTCACCTTCCTGAATGTCCGTGTAGTTTTCAAGCGTCATACCACACTCGTAACCACTAGCCACTTCTTTAGCATCGTCTTTTTCACGCTTCAAGGTAGAAATATTACCGTCATGCACAACAACGCCGTCACGCAATAAGCGCACCTTGCCGTTCCGCTGCAATTTACCATCAGTTACCATACAACCCGCAATACGCGTTTTACCGAATTTAAAGATAGCGCGGATTTCAGCCCCACCGGTAATTTCTTCTTCAAATGCAGGGGCCAACAAGCCACTCATCGCTGCTTTAACATCATCAATCAGTTCATAAATCACGCTGTAATAACGCACTTCAACGCCTTCACGTTCCGCGATTTGGCGTGCCATAGCATCAGAGCGCACATTAAAGCCCACAATAATACCACCACCAGCCATAGCTAGATTAACATCAGTTTCTGTGACCACGCCAACAGCGCCATGAATCACATTCACTTTAACTTGGTTCTGGTCAGAGTTAAGTTGCTTAAGGGTCTGAGAAATCGCCTCAACACTCCCCTGAACATCCCCTTTAATAATAACATTAAGGTCGGCACGACCTTCGGCTTCCATACGGTCAAACAGGTTATCAAGGCTAAGTTTACGCGCAGCCTGAGCTGCTTCACGTTTTTTCTGGCCTCTAAATTCAGCTACTTCTTTAGCCTGACGGTCATCTTGCGCTACTGTAAACTGGTCACCAGCCTCAGGTACACCTTGCAGCCCAAGCACTTCAACGGGCATCGCAGGGCCGGCTGTTTTTAGGTTTTCACCTTTATCGTTTACTAAAGCACGCACCCGGCCCCAAATAGAGCCGGCCACCAAAATATCACCAACATTAAGCGTTCCGTTCTGCACAACCACCGTCGCAACAGGGCCACGACCTTTATCAAGCTGAGCTTCAACTACAGCACCTTCGGCACGGCGTTTAGGGTTACCTTTAAGCTCTAATACGTCAGCCTGTAGCAGCAATACTTCTTCAAGGTCATCAAGGCCTTTACCTGTTAACGCAGAAATAGGCACGGCAGGAATATCACCACCAAAGTCTTCTAGTACCAATTCTTCAGCCAGAAGTTCATTTTTCACTTTTTCAGGGTTAGCATCTGGTTTATCCATTTTGTTAATGGCTACCACAATTGGCACACCCGCAGCTTGCGCATGCTGAATCGCCTCTTTCGTTTGCGGCATAATACCATCATCGGCAGCCACAACAAGAATAACAATGTCAGTGACCTGAGCACCACGGGCACGCATAGCCGTAAAGGCGGCGTGACCAGGTGTATCAAGGAATGTCATTTTTCGGCCAGATTTATTCGTCGCCTGGTACGCACCAATATGCTGCGTAATACCACCTGCCTCACCTTTAACCACGTTGGCGCTACGCAATGCGTCTAGCAGTGTCGTTTTACCATGGTCAACGTGCCCCATAACCGTAACTACTGGTGGACGTTCTTCTAGGTCTTTCGGATCATCTTTTTGCTCAATTAAGGCTTCTTCAAGCGCGTTATCGTTTACAATATTGTATTTATGGCCAAATTCTTCAATCACCAAAATAGCAGTTTCTTGGTCAATGGTTTGGTTCACCGTAACCATTTCACCCATCATCATCAGCTTTTTAACCACGTCACCACTTTTTTCAGCCATGCGGTTTGCAAGCTCGCCTACAGTTACAAAATCAGAAATCTCAACGTCACGAATAATCTTCTCTTGCGGCTCTTGATTCATGTCATCGGCGTCACGGCGGCGGCCAGTACGCTTAGTGTTCCCCATGGTGCGATAGCGCTGCTCTAAGTTACCTAAATATGCATTACGGCCTTTTTTCTTGCCGTTCCCTTTGTCAGCGGGTTTACCGCCAGTGCTGTCTTTTTGTTTTCTAAAGGTATCGCTCGCGTTTTTGCCAAAACCACCTGTAGCAACAGCCTGAGCGCGCACACCACCTTGTTGGTCAGCCGCTTTACGTACGGCTTCTTTGCGTTCAGCTTCTTCACGTTTCGCTGTTTCTTCTGCGGCTTTACGGGCTTCGTCTTTGTCTTTTGCAGTCTGAACTTGCTCTTGTTGAGCTGCCTGCAAGTCAGCAAGGCGTTTACGTTCAGCTTCGCGTTTAGCGGCCTCTTCACTCTCTTTAGCTTGCGCACTTTGTAGCGCTTGCATCCGGCGGTCTAGCTCAGCATCGCCAGTTTTACCCGTTGCTGCTGGCGCCTCCTGAAAACGCCGACGCCGTACCTCAACCGCTACGCCAGCATTGCTTGCTTTGGCGCCTGCTGTAGCACTTAAAGTGCCACCAAGGGATAGAGTGCTGCGTTTTTTGGTCTCAGTCATATTTTGTATCTGCTTTTCTTTACGTTAAAAAATCTATGTACTTGTGCAATGTTCCAGCAAAAATGTCAAGCCCAGAAAGCCCTACAAGCGTACATTGCGGTACACCTAATGCGCCTTCTAAGGTTTGTCTATTAAAACACGTAATCACTCGCGCATTCTTCTCACCCAAGGCCACGGCGCGTTTCTGCGCTTCTGTTCCCGCATCATTGGCCACAAACACAGCCTGAATACTGGCCTGAGGCACCCCTTTTAGTTCGGCTGCACCAATAATAAGTTTGTTGGCTTTTTTAGCTAACTTAAGCCGCCCAAGCACATCGGCCCGAATTAACGTCTGCGCATCATAAGCGCTTAACCATCCTTTTATAGCTACCACAGGTACATTAAAGCCTGCCGCCAAAATTTCTTGCGTTATTTTATTAAAGTCATTTCCCGTTGGACTAATATAAATCCCTGGTCCCGGCAACTTTTCATTTAAATCTAAAACAACCAAATCATCAGGCGCGCGCACCAACCGCAACAACTTATCTTGCCCTGCAACTTCGCCATTTATAATGCACGCACGTACCGACTCACGCTTAACAGGTTTCGGTTTGCGCACTTGATCTGTATTTTCATCCATAAGCTGGTTATACACATAACCCACTCCCTCCGCAAGGCAGTGCTAAAAAAGCACACCCTGAACTACAAAGCCTTGGCGGGTCTTTACCTACACTCATGCACCCTCTACACTTCTGTTTAATGATACGTAACCGCGCCCTTTTTGTTATTTTTGCAACTTTGCCTTTGTTTGGCTCATTTGCTAATGGTGCAGAACATCTAACTCATGCGCCCAACGCTGGCCTAACCACGTACACTGTCACTCCTACAGGTACTTTAAACGTCACCGAAATCACACCTCAAGAGCACCATCAAGTTTCTATTCTATCCGATGTTGCCACAGCCTATAACAATACCCCCGACGAACTTCATAAAAACATTGCCCTGCAAAATGTTAAAATAGCTGTCGATGCCGACAATGTAACGCTCAAGTCAATCATTAACGATATTGTGCAACAAGCAGCCGAGCACACAGGCCCATGGCACGTTAAATGGCGCCTCAAACCAGAAAATACGCACATTCCAAACCAACGCGTTAACCTCATCGCCGAAGCTGGCTTTGATGAGTTTATTTATCACCTCACCGAGCGCGTACGCAACATGACCGGCACCCAAATATTCATTAATAACTTTAATACCGCGCGTGTCATTGTTATCTCAGACACTTATTATTAAGCAACAATCCAAAGAACGTAATCCACACCAT
>CALFWJ010000020.1 GCA_937928525.1 uncultured Alphaproteobacteria bacterium
TCATCACTGATGCCGCAGGCGACGTAGACCTAGAAGACTTGATTACGCCAGAAGATGTGGTGGTGACCATTTCAACCGATGGTTATGTGAAGCGCATGCCAATGGATGCCTACCGCGCCCAACGCCGTGGTGGTAAAGGCCGCAGTATGGCGCAGCTACGTGACAATGAAGAAATTGACACATTATTTGTGGCCAACACACACGACCCTATTTTGTTCTTTACCACCACAGGTAAAGTTTACAAAATGAAGGCGTATCAAATTCCGCAAACGGGGCATGCTGCACGAGGCAAAGCCTTTGTGAACTTACTGCCGCTAGAGAAAGAAGAGGCGGTTATGTCGGTGGTGCGCTGCCCACAAGATGAGCAAGAATGGCAGACATCGCACATTATTTTCGCGACACAAAACGGCCTTATCCGTAAAACACCGCTTTCAGTATTTAGTAATGTGCGCGCCAGTGGCATTAACGGTATGGGCTTAAATGAAGGTGATAAGTTGATTGATGCACACCTGTCTCGCAACGAAGAAACAGATATTTTAATTAGCAGTAAAAATGGCCAAGCTGTCCGCTTCCATAGTGCCGACTTGCGTCCCATTGCTAGCCGTACAGCTATGGGTGTGAAGGGAATTAACCTTAATCAGGATGATGACGTTATTTCAATGCACATTCTGGGTGATAAAGCCACGCACGTGCTGTCGGTGACCGAAAAAGGCTATGGTAAACGCACAAAGGTAGAAGACTTCCCCACTAAATCGCGTGGAACGAAAGGTGTTATTTCAATCCAAACCACCAAACGGAATGGCGCCGTAGTGACTAGTATGCCTGTAGGTGAGGGTGACCAAATTATGATTGCTACCAACGACGGACAGGTAATTCGTACCACCGCCGATGGTATTTCTAGCATGTCGCGCAACACCCAAGGTGTAACGCTATTTAGTATTGGTAAGGGCAGCAAAACGTCGGTGAGCTTAGTAACACGCCTCCCGTTGGCAATGCTAGAAGGTGACGACGCAGAAGCTACAGCTGAAGGTAACGCCGCTGATGCCGCGCCAGAAGTAGCCGCACCTACAACGCCAGATATGTTAGAAGAGTAGGCCTTATACATGCTCGATATTAACCTTATTCGCGACAACCCAGATTTGTTGAGTGCTGCGTTTAAAAAGCGCAACGCCACAGATATAACGGCTGAGCTTCTAGAAATAGACGCCTCACGCCGTGCAGCTATGGGGGAATTACAAAGCATCCAGAGTGAGCGCAATGCCTTAGCCAAACAGCTTGGGCAAGCCAAAGCCAAAGGCGAAGACGCGACTGAGTTAATGGCAAAAACAAACGCTTTAAAAGAGCAAGAAAAAGAGCTCACCGAAACCGAACGTACCGCGAGTGAAAAGTTCATGGCATTTATGAACAATATTGCGAATATTCCTGCTGCTGATGTACCTGATGGGGCTGACGAGAATGACAACGTCGAGTTGTTAAAGTGGGGCACACCGCAAAAATTTGATTTTACACCAGAGGCACATTACGACCTTGGTGAAAACCTAGGCCAGCTCGATTTTGCAACAGGAGCAAAGCTCGCAGGGGCTCGATTTGCTTGGCTACAAGGAAGTTTGGCACGTTTAGAGCGTGCGCTGGCGCAATATTTCTTGAACACACTAACAGCTGAAGGCTTTACTGAAGTGAGTCCGCCCTATTTAGTGAACGATGCGACCGTTCACGGCACAGGTCAGCTCGAGAAATTTGAAGAAGACCAGTTTAAAACTACAGATGGCCGTTGGCTTATCCCGACCAGTGAAGTGCCGCTGACTAATTATGCCCAAGACCGTATTTTTAAACCAGAAGAATTGCCGTGCCGTTTTACCGCATTCACGCCGTGCTTTCGTAAAGAGGCGGGTAGTGCAGGGCGTGACACGCGCGGACTTATTCGACTCCATCAATTTTTAAAAGTTGAAATGGTGCAATTGGTACATCCAGATGAAAGCGAAGCCGCGCATGAATTTATGACCACCTGCGCTGAAAAACTATTGCAAGGCCTAGAGCTTCCGTATCGTAAAGTTATTCTATGCGGCGGCGACATTGGCTTTGGTGCGATTAAAACTTACGACCTAGAGGTATGGCTGCCAAGCCAAGATACTTACCGCGAGATTTCCAGTTGTTCCAACTGTGGAGACTTTCAGGCACGCCGTATGAAAGCCCGCTTTAAAGACGTTGATACGGGTAAAACCCGCTTTATTCATACGCTTAACGGCAGTGGTTTGGCGGTAGGACGTGCGCTGGTAGCGGTACTCGAAAATTACCAAAACGCAGACGGCAGTATAAACATTCCTTCTGTGCTGCAACCGTATATGGGTGGCCAAACGGTCATTACTAAGTAGCAGCACGCCATGACTGGCTTGTCCCCCAACCCTATTCGCATGAAGCGCATGCTTACCGAGCTGGAAGAGCGCGGCATAAGAGATATCCGCGTGCTAGACGTTATGGGTAAAATCCCGCGCGAGTTGTTTGTCCCTAAAGCCTTGGCACGCGAAGCTTACGATAATGCGGCATTGCCTATTGGCGAAAACCAAACCATCTCACAACCCTTGGTGGTTGCCAAAATGAGTGAAGCTTTGCAGCTAAAACCCACGCATAAAGTGCTGGAAATTGGCACAGGCTGCGGATATCAAGCCGCTATTTTATGTAAGCTCGCACGGCGGGTTTATACTATTGAACGCTTTGAAAGCTTGAGTGCAAACGCCGAAAAACGGCTCGCGACGCTGGGCATCAATAACTACGTTGCTATGGTGGGTGACGGTAGTAAAGGCTGGCCACAACAAGCGCCGTTCGATGCCATTATAGCTACCGCTGCGCCAGAAGAAGTGCCCGCCGCACTACTAGAACAATTAGCGCCAAACGGCACACTTATCATTCCTATTGGCGAGCAAAACAAGCGCCAAGAACTGGTGAGGTATACTAAAAACAACGCCGGCGAAATGAGTAAAAATTTGCTAGGATATGTTGATTTTGTTCCGCTTGTAAGCGATTAAGGTTTCCTTGTAAACTATTGAAAAATATCGCGAATTTTAGGTTCAGGCGTTTGTGCGTTTGCGATATCTTGTAGCGATTTTAACCGCGGTTCCATAAAGCGTTTCATGGGCCCACCAAACCAATCTTCAGCGCCATCGGCAGCCGCAATAATAAAGCCATCTGGGTTAATAATAAATGTGGTGGGGAGCTTTTGCACCCGCATCGAGTACGGCATATGCGCCTCAGGGTCAACATGCACAGGCAGGTATTTAACCCCAACTTGGCGGTAAAAACGTTCAATATCAGCAATATTTACGCCAGGGCCCTGAAGTTTATCAACATTAATGGCAATCACATCTAAGCCAGCTTGGTTATAGCGGCGATGCAGTTTATCAAGCGTTGGCATTTCCGCTACGCAAGGGGCGCACCATGTAGCCCATAGGTTAAGTACCACCCAACGACCACGGTAATTTTCTAGCGTTGTGGGCGTACCATTATTGCCGCCGTTTGCTTGCAGCCACATAGTGCCAGGGGCAGCAATAGGTTGACGTGGAAATTTAAGATGCAGGGGATCTTCTTTAATGCGTTTTTTAGGTTTCGGGGCAGGGCGCGTAGCTTTGGGGGGTAAAATTGCTGGTTTACGTGCGTCTAGAATATCAATAATTTTAGGTGCTGCTATATCGTCAGCTTCATCTGCCACAGTGGGCCAGCTAAAGGCGCAGGCAGCCATGAAAAATAACAGGGATAATCTGGTCAAGGTCATAAATATATCTTATCATAGACTTATGAATTTACGCACAAAATCTGCCCTACTCTTTGCTGTTATTATGCTTGTGAGCTTTAGTTTATCTGCTTGCGGCCAACGCAAACCCATTCAAACACCAGAAGGTGCCCGCGAAGATGTCTTTACGTACTAGTCTAACGCTATTTGCTATTTCTATTTGCTCTATAGGTGCGCCAGTACACGCCGCCATGCAAGATAGAATGACGCCATTAACCAAAGCAAATATTTCTGAAATTACCGACAATATTGGTAGCGCTACCCTAAGCATTGATATGACGCATGAAAAAATAAACTGGCCCATTACGCAAACAGAGTTGGCGGTTTTAATGGGGCGGCTGCAAAATTTGAAAGCGAAACCGCATCATAACGACCGTTTATTTTCCGCATTGAAAGAAAAAAACGCAAACTATAACGGCATCACCCTTACGCTACACACCCGTGATGGCCA
>CALFWJ010000021.1 GCA_937928525.1 uncultured Alphaproteobacteria bacterium
AAGTAAGCTTTTGCAATGGCAGAGGCAACAGATGGGCTCACGCCTAAGTCAACCGCACCACACGTCATACGTTTGGTAGCGTCCATCCAGTAGCTGTTACTGGCCATTTGCGTAATGGGTTCGCGCACCCCTTCAAATTTACCGATCGAAATACCAAATTGCTCACGCACATTGGCGTAAGCCGTGGTCGCACGGGTAGATGTTTGCGTAGCACCAACAGCCAATGATGGCAGAGAAATACCACGGCCAGCACCCAAGCACTCCATCAACATGCGCCAGCCTTGGCCAGCATAATCAGGACCACCAATAATGGTGTCAATCGGCACAAACATATCTTTGGCACGGATAGGCCCGTTCCGGAACGGCACACCCATCGGGTCGTGTTGATTACCAATATCTAGGCCTTTAGTAGCGCGGTCAATCAATGCGCACGTAATACCAATATCTTCGCCTTTACCCAATAAATTGCTTGGGTCTTTTAGTTTAAAGGCAAGGCCCACAACAGTCGCAATAGGCGCTAACGTAATGTAGCGTTTATTTAAAGTTAGGCTAATGCCCAGAACTTCTTTGCCGCCAATTTTCTTCTTCATCACAATACCTTCACTGGTACCAGATGCAGCGTCAGAACCAGCCAAAGGTTCAGTTAGTGCAAAGCACGGAATATCTTTCCCTTCTGCAAGGGGCTTCAGGTAGCGTTTTTTCTGCTCGTCGGTACCATAATGAAGGAGAAGTTCCCCCGGGCCGAGCGAGTTTGGCACCATCACAGTCACAGCAGCAGCAAGTGATTTAGATGAAATTTTCGTCACCACAGCAGCATGACCAGCAGCACCAAAACCAAGGCCACCATGCTCTTCCGGGATAATCATCCCCAAGAATTTTTTCTTCTTAATATAGTCCCAAGCTTTAGGCGATAGGTCGCGGTCTTGCGCAATTTGCTCGTCGTCTAAGAGTTTGCACAGCTCTTCAGTTTCATTATCTAAAAATGATTGTTCACGTTTGGTAAGGGGTTTAAGTTTAAGATCATGCATTTTCTGCCAATCAGGATTTCCCTGAAAAAGGTCAGCTTCCCACCACGCGTCACCAGCCTCTAGGGCAATACGCTCTGTTTCACCAATTGTGGGTAGAATTTTCTTCACCACACCCATAATCGGACGGCTAATCAAGTTGGCGCGTAGGGGGTGCACACCCATAATAACAACAGCAGCAATAAACGCACAGACAAGCGCTTGACACAGCATGGTTGGCGGTGTGCTGGCAAGCATATGCCAATGCACCATCAATAAAGCAATAGGCGCGGCCCAAGCATAGTAACCCTTACCTCGGTACATCAATACAAGTGCAAGTGAAGCAGCAATCAGATAAATCATTTTTTTAGTCCTTTATTATCGTCTTATTCTTATGGTATCCAACGCGAATTAATTGCGAAGCGGTTTACCTTTTTTCAACATATGGCTGACACGGTCTTTTGTGCCACGGGTTTTAGTGAGGGGAAGGAAAGCGTCGCGCTCAAATTTAAGCACATCGTCTTCACTAAGTTCTATCAATGTATCAGCGTTTTTGTTCCAACTTCCCGTTAATGTTTTGGCAAGCATAGTGCCCGTTACAACATCGTGCGGCGTAGCCATGCCACGTTTTTTAAAGTCATCTAACGCCAGTTTAAGGGCTGCAAAACCAGAAGCACCGGGTAATCTAAACGTAAATGGTGCACGAGGTTCATACCCTTTATGCAGTTCTAAAACTTTTGCCTTAGCCGAAGCCAATACGCGGTCTTTGTTCATTACAACATCATCGCTGGCACGCAGAAGATGCATGTCTTGCGCTTCAAACGCAGAGGTTGCAACCTTCGCCGTCGCAATACATTCAAACGTGTGCGCAACCGCAGGCATCGGGCCAGTTGGTGGCGTTGGCGCGCGGCCTTTGTTAGCGTTATAAGCTTCTTGCGTACGGCCAAGCAGCTCTTTACAGCCACCCCAACCGGGGATAATCCCTACGCCAACTTCCACCAAACCAATATAAGTTTCGGCGTGAGCAGTTACCGCATCGGCGGCTAAAACGCTTTCACAGCCACCACCAAGCGCCATGCCAGAAGGCGCCGCAACCACAGGGAAGGGGCTAAACTTCAAGCGCTGGAAGGTACTTTGTCCGCGAGTTAAAATCCAGCTTACAAATGGGTAAAGCATCAATTTTTGCGCAATCATTAGCATGCCAATATTAGCACCCACACTATAATGCGCACCCTCATTGTGCAGTACCAAACCCTTAAGATTATTCTCTTCAATGTAGTCACAAGCCTTGTGCATCATCGTGAAAATATACGGGTTGAACGAGTTCATTTTCGATGTAAATTCAAGGCATAAAACGCCGTCGCCAATATCCCAAACGCTGGCCGATTTGTTTTTCATAACGGCTGTGCTTGCGCGTTTAATATCTTCCAGCAACAGCACACCTTCAGGGCGCGGCACTTCATGATATGTATCATCCATGCCATAAAAGTATTTTTGTCCGGCATCAACTTTATAGAAGTTACGGCCTTTAATGCTTTCTAAAATTTCAGGTACGTCAATGTTGTCAGCTTTAAGGGCGTCAACCAACCAGGCGGTACCCAGTTTATCCATTAATTCAAACGGACCAAATTTCCAGTTGAAGCCAAGACGCATCGCACGGTCAATAGTTTCAATGTCGTCTGCAATTTCACCCACCAAACTAGCCGAATACGCCAGTACATTTAGCATCACCTTACGGGCATATTCACCAGCCCGAGAATCATGCGTGAGCGTTGCCCGTAACCCCTCTTTTTTAGAAACCAAAGCAGCTTCAATTTTGGGGCGCTTAGCAATAGAATATTCACCCGACTGAAGGTTTTTAACCTCTTT
>CALFWJ010000022.1 GCA_937928525.1 uncultured Alphaproteobacteria bacterium
CGCCCCAACTCTTTTGTTGCCGTAACGGGAACTCTTTAACAATACCCTGCACTAAAACCTCACCCACTGTTGGCGCATATTTGGCAAAATCTGGTGTGAGGCGTGCTTGTCCACGGTCATATTCCGTCCACCCTCTATCCACCCATATTATCCGTTGTGCTTCAGGTTCTGGTGCGTCATCGGCTAAGTGCAGCGCACTAAACACCCGCCAACCCGTGCGGGTGCCAGCGCCACTTTGTTTGGGTTGATGCTCTAGCATATATATAGGTTCTGGCAAAAATACGCCATTTAAGGTTATGGCACGGCCTACATCTTGTGTGTCTAGCGGCCAAGTGGCTGCTGTTTGCTGTGTTGCCAGAATTTCTGCACGTAATACTTCTTTTTCGCCCGCACGGCTGTGTTGCCACAAAGCTAATTTAACCAGCGCTACCTCAGCGCCGACAAACAGCAAAATTGCCACAAATAAGCCAATTTTTCGCATTTTTCCCTCTATTTTTATGTGCTCAGCATTGAATTTAACCGCCGCCTATGCCATAACCTATATACATTATTAATAAAGATACCCAAGCTTCCCTCATCATGGCGTTATTCCCTCCGCAAATCAAGCTGCCAAAGTTTTCTAATCTGTTTTGGGCTCTTCTTATTTTAGTCCTTTTTATTATCTGGATGCTCACAGGTATCTTCAGCACCAATAGCCAAAGTCAATCGTCTGCCGCCAAAACGGAGACATCGCAAAGCAACACAGAAAACCGCCCCAACGTTGCAATCAGTCTTTTTACGCCCATCAATTACACCCGCGAACTTAAATTTTCTGGTCAAACTGCTGCCCGCTATCGTGCCACCATTGCCGCCCAAACCAGTGGCCGCATCGAGACTTTAAACATCGATAACGGCACAGAAGTTAAAAAAGGCCAACACCTCGCCACTATTAACGCTGCCGCTCGTCGCGTAGATTTAGCCTCAGCCAAAGCCAGCTTAGCTGCCGCCACCAAGCTAGCAACATCAGCCCGCAAACTAGAGGCCCAAGGCTACCTAAGCCAAACTGTATTGGCCGAGCGTGAAGCAGCCGAAGCCGAAGCCAAAGCTCGCGTGCAAAATATTCAGCAAGACCTCACCTACACGCGCATCACCGCCCCCATTAACGGCGTAATTGAAAACCGCCGCATTAGCGCGGGTGATTTTGCCAGTATTGGCAATCCTATGTTTGATGTTGTTAACCGTACCGACCTTCTTCTCACCGTTAATATCCCACAAAAAGACCGCAGCAGCGTGCAACTAGGGCAAGAAATTTCAGCCAAACTTATCACGGGCGATACCATCACTGGCGTGGTCGATTTTATCGCCACCGATGCCAATACCAGCAGCCGTACCTATCAAGTTAACATGGCCATAAACGTCTCTCAAAGTGCCATCCCTACTGGCATGAGCGCAGAAGTTTATATTCCAGCCGAGACCGTACAAGCCTATAATATCCCCCATAACGTTGCAATTTTAGGCGACGATGGCCAACTTGGCGTCATGCAATTAATTAACAACCGTGCTGCGTTTGTACCCATTACAGTACTGGAAGACTCTCCCCAGGCTCTGGTCGTTACTGCCAGCAATAATACGTGGCAAAGGTCTGTCACCCTTATTACACGGGGTCAACTTGCGCTAGTAAATGGCGCTCAAGTTACGGCTGAACCCGTAGCTCAACCTAAAAACTAGATTGTTAAGAACATGATTAAAGCCGCAGTTAGCCACGCTCGTACTGTTTTACTTATGTTTGTGTTGCTTCTTATTGCGGGCACATATAGTTATATCAATATCCCAAAAGAGTCCGCCCCCGACATCCCCCTACCTGTTATCTACGTGAGTATAACCTACGATGGTATTTCCCCCGAAGATTCTATCTCGCAACTCTTAAAACCCCTCGAACAAGAGCTCCGTGGCCTAGAGGGCCTAGACGATATGGAAGGTACAGCATATGAGGGTGGTGCCAACTTGGTGCTTAACTTTAAAGCGGGTAGCGACAACGACAAAGCCCTCAATGATGTTCGTGAAAAAGTAGATATCGCTAAAGCCGAACTTCCCGAAGAAGCAGACGAACCGCGCGTCAGCGAAGTCAACATCTCCCTCTTTCCCATCATCACGGTTATTCTAGCGGGAGACCTCCCCGAGCGCAGCCTTAAAGCCATTGCCGAAAACCTCCAAGACGACCTAGAGGCTGATGCAGGTGTGCTAGAAGCTCCTATTACAGGCATCAGAGAAGAACAACTACTCCTCGAAGTCAACCGCGCCCAACTAGAAGCATTTAACCTTTCTGCCACCGACCTCATTAACGCTGTGCAACAAAATAACCTCCTGGTTGCTGCGGGCAGCCTAGAAACCGACAACGCCCGCTACGCCGTAAAAGTACCGGGCCTCTTTAAAACCCCAGAAGACGTACTGAATCTCCCCGTCTTCGCCGATGGCAACCGCACCGTGCGCGTCCGTGATATTGGCACCGTGCGCTTTACCTTCAAAGACGCCAACAACCGCAGCTTCGTAGATGGCAAACCCGCCCTCACTTTAAAAGTAAGTAAACGTATTGGCGAAAACATCATTGCCACGGCCGAACGCGTAAAAGAGATAACTAACACCCACGCCGAAATTTGGCCAGAAGGCCTGACCCACACCTTTGTCGGCGACGAATCAACGCAGGTTAAAACCCGTCTCGCGGATCTACAAAACAATATTACCATCGCTATTTTATTGGTGATGATTGTCGTACTTGCTGCACTTGGTTTTAACAACGCTCTCTTGGTGGCCATTACGGTGCCGGGTTCATTTTTAACCGCCCTCATGTTTTTATATGTGCTTGGCTTTACCACCAATACTGTTGTGCTGTTCGCACTTATTTTAAGCGTTGGTATTTTGGTTGATGGTGCCATTGTGGTGACCGAAGCAGCCGACAACTATTTAGCCGCAGGCCAACGCCGTATTGCCGCTTTTACTAAAGCCGCACAAGATATGTCATGGCCCATTATTGCCAGCACCGCCACCACTCTTGCTGCCTTTTTACCGCTGTTATTCTGGCCGGGTATTGTGGGTGAATTCATGAAGTTTATGCCGTTAACACTTATCTTTACGCTTTCGGCAAGCCTGCTTATGGCACTCATCTTCCTCCCCACACTAGGCGCTGTTTTGCCGCGCCGCGCCCATAAAATTATGCCGCCAGAAGAAATGAACACCGCCCCCTTCATTCAATTTTATAAAAAAATTCTGACCCTTGCCCTCAGCTTCCCTAAATTAACTGTTGGCAGCGTTGTTTGCATCTTCTTTGCCATTATTGCGGCCTATAGTACTTTTGGCCGCGGTATCGAGTTTTTCCCCAGCATTGAGCCTGAGCGTGCCCAAATTTTAGTTCACACCAACGGCGATTACTCCACCGCAGAAAAAACGCGCCTCACGCAAAAAGTACTGACCGAACTTGACGGCCTAGAAGGTATTGCCAGCCGCATCACCACCGCAGGGAACGACCTTGGCAACCAAATCGCAGAAGATGTTATTGCCATCATTAGCCTAGAATATGCCCCATGGGCCACAGGCCGCCCCACAAGCCAACAAATTCTAGATAATGTTAAAGCACGCACCCAACACCTAGAAGGCATCCGTATTGACCCACAAGAACAAGAAGATGGGCCTTCGCAGGGTAAACCCATCCAAATTGTGCTCTCTGGCCTTAACTTCAACGACCTACGCACCGCAACAAAAACCGTGCGCACCGCCCTAGAGAACTTAAATGGCCCAACAGGTATAGAAGACGACCTCCCCCAACCCGGCATAGAATGGGCACTTAACCTTAACCGCGCCGAAGCTGCCAGAGCTGGCACAAACTTAGCCGCCATTGGCCCCATTGTACGCCTTGCCACCAACGGCGCTATTCTTGGTACCTTCCGCCCCACCAGTAGCGATGACGAGGTCGATATTGTAGCGCGCCTCACGCAAACCGAGCGCACGCTATCGGTACTAGATGACCTCACCATCGTGACAGATACAGGCAACCGCGTCCCTCTCTCGCAATTCATCGAGCGCACGCCACAACCAAAAGTGAGTACCCTGCACCGTCTTAATCAAAAAACATCCGTCACCATCGAGGCCGATATTGAGCGAGGCGTGCTCGCTGACGACGTGGTGAAACAACTTAAAATTGCCGCCAAAGATTTAGCTCTACCTAACGGTGTCGCCATCAAATTTAAAGGCGAAGACGAAGACCAACAAGAAGCAGGCGCCTTCCTCTCTAAAGCATTTATCATCGCTATTTTTATGATGGTTATTATTTTAGTGACGCAATTTAACAGCTTTGTTCAACCCGTTATTATTCTCACCGCCGTTATTCTCTCTACCGCTGGGGTACTGTTGGGCCACCTTATTATGGCCAAACCGTTTGGCATCATCATGAGCGGATTGGGCATTATTGCGCTGGCTGGCATTGTGGTGAACAACAACAT
>CALFWJ010000023.1 GCA_937928525.1 uncultured Alphaproteobacteria bacterium
TTAACTGAAAATGCTGATTATTTTGTGTTTGATTCTTTTCCGCTTGTGACTCAGGAAATGGCCAGCACGTCTGGATGTATGGGGCATTTAACCAGTATTGCTGGCGCCAGCGTTATGCAAGAAATTTTACAATTTGAACAAACTTTAACAACGCCCCAACAGCCTGTATTGGCGATTATTGGTGGTGCTAAAATTTCTACCAAAATTAACGTACTGCAACACCTGATTGGTAAAGTAGATATGCTGATGCTGGGTGGGGGCGTTGCGAACACATTTTTGGAAGCAAAAGATTTGCCGATGGGTAAAAGCTTATTAGAGCCCAATTACATTGAAGCAGCGCGAGATATTTTGGCAGAAGCCGGTATTTTAGGCTGTCGTATTTTATTACCGCAAGACTTAGTAACCGCACCTGAGTTAACTGATGGCGTGGATACGCAAGTGAAGGTGCCGGGTAAGCTCACATCTAATGATATTGCTTTAGATATTGGACCTAAGACTGCTCAAACTTGGGCCAAAGTGATTTCTGGCGCCAAAACCATTATTTGGACGGGGCCTTTGGGTGCTTACGAGACATCTCCGTTTGAGGCGGGCAGCATGAGCATTGCCCAAACCCTCGTCAAAACTGATAGCCAAAGTTTGATTGGTGGCGCGGATACTGTGACGTGTTTAGAGAAACTTCAATCTATGAATGATAAAACTTCTATCTCGCGCGGAGATGAAGCTTTTCTGGCCTATTTAAGCGGCAAAGCATTACCCTTACTGAAAAATTTAGAGCGTTAAGCATTTTTTGCTAGCCACGGCGTCTGAGTTTTGGTACATATTGCGTACCCAAGTATGGCGGTCGTAGCTCAGTGGTAGAGCATAGGATTGTGGCTCCTTGCGCGGGGGTTCAATTCCCCTCGGTCGCCCCAGATTTTTCCTTGGTATTTTCGAGTTCTTTTACAAATTTTTCATAACGCTGCTGGCGGGTTGGGTCTTGTTTTAGGCGCTCTTCTTTGTTGCCGATAAAGCGGACTTTTTTGTTTTTGAGGTCTTCGATGCCATTGTGAAAATCGTGGGGGGTGGTTTGGCCTGTGGTGTGAATTTCTAGGTAGATGGCGTTTATCGTGAAATCGCGGCGGTGGCTATCTTGTTTTAGGTCGGTGATGAAGGTAACTTTGGGGTAACGGCTGCCTGGTGTGTAGGTTTCTTGCCTGAGGGTGGCGATTTCTATGGTGTGATTGGGGGCCTTCGTACTGATAACGCCGAAGCTTTGGCCGCGGGTGTTGGGCCTGAGACTGAGAGCTTTCATGGCTTTTATGGTGAGATCTGGGGTTGCGGTGGTGGCCAAATCTAGGTCTTCTGGCCATGGTTTATTTTGCAGACGATTACGGACGGCGCCGCCAACGAGATAGATCTTGTGTGGGGTTAATGCTTTTTGAAGCTCTAGAATAATGGACGGTAGAGGCGTGTGCATTTTGGTTAGTTATTGCAGAGGAAGGCCCAGATTTGCGTGCCGTGGGTAATGGCAATCCAGCCGCCAACGATGAGGAATGGGCCGAAGGGGAATGGGTCGTTTTTGATTTTGTGTTTGATGCGGCGGTAGAGGATATAGTGCGTGGCGGCAATGCTAGCAATGAGGAGTGTGAGTGGCAGAGCGAGTACGCCGCCCCATGCACCGATGGCAGCGAGGAGTTTAACGTCGCCCCAGCCGAGGGCTGGTCGGCCGAGGACGCGGGTCATGATGATTTCTAGCCCTGCAAACAGAATGAAGCCTGTGGCAGCGCCGATGAGGCTGGCCGTGAGAGATACGGGCGCAGCGATGAGGCCAAGAATAAGGGCGGGAATGGTAAGGATGTCGGGGAGAATCATGTGTTTGGCATCGACGATAAAAGCGCTAGCAAAGAGGAAAATAAGCGGCACAAGAACCAAAGGTTGCGTGGTTGCTATAACATGTAGAAGCGCAATAAGACTGATTATATGGGTTTTGCGTGTGGTGAGCGCTTGGCGCAGGAGGGCGTACTCTTCTGGGTCTTTGAGATTGATGTAGTTGATGATTTTCATGGTTATTTATTCAGCCAGCACAATAAGTGAGCAGCCACCCATGAGGCGAACGGCCAGGTGGGGATTGAGGATGAAGGCAAGTTTTCGGAAGGGTTTGATGAGTTTACCGCGGAAGGTGCTGCTTGGGCGATCCCAGTAGGCTTCGGTGTAGGCTTCATCGATGATTTTGTAGCCGCAGTACTTAAGGGTTTCTAGGGCGGTTTCGCGGGTGTAGTAGTGTAAGTGCCCCACGCTTTCTCGGGTAGCTTGAATAGGTTTAGCGCGGAGGACCGTGTTGACGTTGAGGTCGAGGGGGATGTGGAAAACTTTGTGTTTGGCTTTGGGTTTGAGGGCTTTAATGAAGCCTAAATAGTCTTCTACGTGCTCGAAAACATCGATGCAGGTGAGGACATCGTAGGGGGTTTTGAGTTTTGTTTGTGTGAGGTCGGCGTGGTGGAACGTGAGTGTATCTTTTTTGCGGGATTGGCACATTTTATAGGCGTGGGGGGAGACTTCGTAGCCTGTGAATTGCGCCTCTGGATACTTGAGGCTGAGTTGGTTGAGAATTTCGCCCGCGCCGCAGCCTACTTCGGCCAGTGTTATGGGTATAATACCGTTTTTGGTCAATACTTTACTGATTTGGTCAGCTTTCCAAGGAGAATGGCTGACGTGCCAATCGCCATTTTTATCGGCATAGTCGGTGGAGATAAAAATGGCGTTTATCGCGTTTGGCGTTTTTGGTTTTGTGGTTTTTTGAGGCATGATTAAGCGAGTTTTTTCAGGTTTTCTTGGAGTTGCTGGGCTTTTTCTTCGTTTTGCTTCACGACGGCTTCTGGCGCGCGGGCGCGGAAACTATCGCTACTTAGTAGGCCTTGAATTTTATCGAGTTCGGCTTGTAGTTTGATTTTTTCTTTTTCGAGGCGCTTTTTTTCGGCAGCGAAATCGACGATGCCTTCGAGTGGGAGAATCATTTCAAAGCCATGGGCAATAGCGGTGGCGTCTGTCGCCCCTGCCCCCGTTTGAGCTTCTTCTACTGCTTCGATGCCCGCAAGGTGATTGAGGAGCGGTAAGAAAGTGTTTAGATTTTGCATGGCAGCTGCGTCGGCGCCTTTAATGCCTAGGGTAATGCGTGCTTTTGGCGGTACTTTGCTTTCAGAGCGTGCGTTGCGGAGGCTACTAACAACATCTTGCAGCCAATTGATATTTTGCGCGGCTGTGGCATTGGTGTTCCAGCTTTGGTAATTTGGCCATTGTTGTGTGAGGAGCATTTGCCCTTCTTCTTGGCTGAGGCTTTGCCAAATTTCTTCGGTGATGAAGGGGATGGTTGGGTGCAGGGCGCGCAGGAGCATATCGAAGCCGTAAGATAGAGTGGCTTTGGTTTCTTCTGCTGTTTTTTCATCGCGCAGGAGGGGCTTGGTCATCTCGAGGAACCAGTCGCACCATGTACCCCACGTGAAGTGGTAGAGGGTTTGGGCGGCTTGGTTGAATTGGTAGGTATTGAGTTCGGTGTCTAGTTTTGTGAGCATGGCTTGCAGCTCTGCGATGAGCCATTGATTGACTGCATGTTCTGGATTTGGCTGCGCGGCGCTGCTGTTGATATTGATTTCCATCATTTCGAGGTAGCGGGCGGCGTTCCAGAGTTTAGTGCAGAAGTTGCGGTTTTGCTCTACTTTTTGCTCGCTGAAACGCATATCTTCTGCGCTTGCTATGCTGGCCATGGTAAAGCGCAATGGATCTGCGCCGTATTGGTCGACCATGGTCATGGGGTCGACGACGTTGCCTTTAGATTTAGACATTTTTTGGCCGTGCTCGTCGAGAATCATGCCGTGGGTATAAATGGTTTTGAAGGGCGCTTGGCCGGTGAGTTCGTAGCTCATCATCAGCATCCGGATGTCCCAGAACGGGAGGATATCGCGGCCGTTCATGATGACTTCGCCGGGGAAGAGTTTTTGTAATCTCTCGTTGGTGGCGTCGGTGTCGTCGCCGTTCCAGAACTGGGTGGCGAATGGCCAAATGGCGCTGCTGAACCAGGTATCGAAGATATCTTCGTCTTGCGTCCAGCTGTCATCTGGGGCTTCTGTGCCGACATGGATTTGGGTTTCGCCGTTTTCTTCTTTGAAGTAGGCCGGGATGCGGTGACCCCACCAGAGTTGGCGGCTGATGCACCAGTCTTGGATGTTGTTCAGCCAGTGGGTCATGACTTTTTCATCGCGGGTGTTGAGGCATTTAAAGTCGCCGTTTGCGTAGCCCTTGAGAATTTTTTCGGCCAGTGGTTGGCCTTTAACGAACCATTGCTGGGTGAGGAACGGTTCTAGGGTTGTGTCGTCGCGCTCGGCGGTAGGGACTTGGTTAGTGTGGTCTTCGGTTTTGACGTGGAGGCCAAGTTGTTTAAAGTCGGCGATGATTTTTTGGCGCGCGGCGAAACGGTCGAGGCCTTGGTAGTTTTCTGGGCAGTTGGCGTTCATCGTTGCGTCTTTGTTCATGAGATTAATGAGCGGGATGTTCACTTTATCTTTGTGGCGGGTATAGACTTCGAAATCGTTGAAGTCGTGTGCGGCGGTGATTTTGACCATGCCTGAGCCGAATTCTGGGTCTACGTAGGTGTCGGCGATTATGGGGATTTCGCGGCCGATAATAGGAACGATGACGGTTTTGCCGACAAGGTCTTTGGCGCGGGGGTCTTCTGGGTTTATGGCAATCGCGCCGTCGGCCAAAATGGTTTCCGGGCGGGTGGTGGCGATGACGATGCCATCTTTTTCGCCTGTTTGTTTATCGTTGTAGGTAAAATCATTCGCGTAGGGGTATTTGAAGTGCCAGAGATGCCCCTGCACTTCTTTGTGTTTGACTTCGAGGTCGGAAACTGCCGTTTGCATAGCAGGATCCCAGTTGACCAGCCGTTGGCCGCGGTAAATAAGGCCGCGGTTGTAGAGTGTTATAAACACGTTTTCGATTGTTTTGGCGTAGTGGTCGTCCATGGTGAAGCGCTCGTTCGCCCAGTCGGCGCTGATGCCGAGGCGATGCATTTGGCCTTTGATAGTGCCTTGCGAGTGCTCTTTCCATGCCCATGCTTTTTTGAGGAACTCTTCGCGGCCAAGGTCGAACCTTGTTTTTCCTTCCGCTTTTAACTGGCGCTCGAGGACGACGTGCACGGCGATGGAGGCGTGGTCGGTGCCTGGTTGATAAGTGGCGGCTTTGCCTTGCATGCGGGCGCGGCGGGTTAAGATATCTGGTAGCGTATTATCGAGGGCGTGGCCAAGATGGAGCGTGCCGGTGACGTTTGGTGGTGGCATCATAATCGCGTGGGCTTGGTCTGCTTCTAGGTTTGGTGCGAAGGCGTTGCTGGCGCGCCATGCGGTGTCGTGTTTTTGCTCGGCTTCGGTGAAGTTGAAGTGTTTGGGCAGGCCGTTATTTTGGTCAGTCATGTAAATTTTGAGTGCTTTTTTGGTTAAGTAAAGGTAACAATAGGAAAATTAAGATGAAAAAGCAAGGTTGGAAGCGACCGTTATGACCAAATTAGCTAAAAATATGACCAAGGTGCAGATTCAGGAATTTTTTGAAGTTTTGCGAGCTGCGAATCCTGAGCCGAAGACGGAGTTGGAATATCACAACCCTTATACGCTGTTGGTGGCGGTTTTATTGAGTGCACAGATGACGGATGCGGGTGTGAACAAGGCGACTGAAGCTTTATTTAAAGTAGCGGATACGCCTGAGGCGATGTTGGCCTTGGGGCTTGATAAAGTTAAAGATTATTTGAAAACGGTGGGGTTATACCCGACCAAATCGAAGAATATTATGGCGGCTTCACGGATGATTATTGATTTATATGCTGGCGAGATTCCGAACGACCAAAAAGCGCTGGAAGCTCTGCCCGGCGTGGGGCGCAAAACGGCCAATGTGGTGCGCAATGTTGTGTTTGGTGAACCAACCATGCCCGTAGACACCCACTTATTTAGGCTGGGTAATCGTACGGGTTTGGCGGCAGGTAAGGATGTTGTGACGGTAGAAAAAGCTTTGTTGAAGCGAATTCCGACTGAGTTTATGACTTATGCGCATCATTGGTTAATTTTGCATGGTCGCTACGTGTGTGTGGCACGCAGCCCGAAGTGCGCTGAGTGTGCAGTGGCGCATGTGTGCCAGTTTAAGGACAAGGTGTTGTAAATTTTGCCTCTTTTTGTATCTTTTTAGGAGTGTGGGGTTGAAATTGAATAGGTTTTTATCCATAACTTAATTACGAATGGCCTTTTTGGCCTGACCTAAACTTTTTAGCGCCAATTCTGGCGGACTTAACTCTCCGAGGAGGAAAAACCATGAGAGCACTTAAAATTGAAACTGAATTGAATTCTGTTGTTGCTGGCCGTATGGCTGACAAACTTACCCGCGGCAATCGCTTTATTGACCGTCGTAAGCCTAATGCAAACGAAGCTGCGCCTTGGCGTGGTAAGTGGGCTGGTGAGCAGTTTGAACATGCTTGTGACCGCCGCCGTGCACGCAAAGAGGGCAAAGTTGTTTGTTTGACTGCTGTGCGCAATGATGGGTTGTTGAACCCGCAGTTGGCTGATTCGGTGGACACACCAACAGCTATGGCATATACGCAAATGTTTTTGCCTGAAGTGCGCAGAGTTGCTTATTCAGAATATGTAAGCAACCCTCGGGGTGTTTATTTCAGCGATGGCGGGTATATGGATGACTATTATCTTGGTAATTCAGATTGGAAAAATTACCAAGATGAAGAAGCTGCAGCCAGTGCGAAAGCTCTTGAAGAAGAGCTTTTGAGCGGCTGGGATGATGAATTTCATTCAAGCGACTCTGAAGACGATTTTGATACTGATGGCTTTGAGTGTGGCCGTCAGGTTCATGCGCAGTTTCATGATTCTGATTGGGATGATGTTGTTGCGGATGGATATGATCCTGAAGCTAAAGAAACAACCTACCATGGCATGGGCACTTGCCCTAAGGATTGGCATCAGAAAACGACAGTTGATGGTGTTCAATACAATGCTATGCCTGTTGTTTTAACGCATTCAAAACCTCAAGCTGTTCATTGTGCTGGTCAGAGCTTTGGTTCTGCGCATGGCTCTAACGCCAAGCCGCTTGGTAAGCGCGCTCGTGATAATGGTTATTTTTCACGTCGCGCTTAGTAAGCTGTTATCGATGTTTTAGGCCACCCTTTTGGGTGGCCTTTTGCTTTGGCGTAAATTTTTATCTGGGTTAGAGAATGATGAACCATGTTAGAACTAAGAGCACGCTCAGGCAGAGAAAGGCGAGGCTTATGGTGCTGAAGGCGGTTTCGGTTCTGTCCATTATTGCGCGGCCAAACAGGGCTGCTGGGTAGAAGGTTGTGGTGAGAGCAAAGAGGCAGCGGCCTACGGCTAGGGGCCAACTTGGCAGTGTAATAAAGATAATCATAAATAAAATGGCGCTGCTGAACATAAAAATAACATCGCGGGCTGTATTGCGGTTAAGGAGCATTTCGCTAAGTTGGCAATAATTACCAAATATGCCAAGGGCGGCGGCGATGAGTGCTAATGGCGTGGCATAATCGTGAATGGCGAGTGGAATGGCCAGTGGCATAAGGTCTAAAATTGCTGCAAGAGCTGGTTCGATAAGGGTTGCGGCCATGTACATGGCCCAAAATGCAGGAATAATAATAAATAAAAATGGCATGGCTCTAACTTGGTTGATTAAGGGTTGTGCAGTCAAGACTTTTCTTTTTGGTAAAAAAGAGTATAGTGCGCGGGCTGATGGATGCGCTGCATCCCTCACCTTATATAAATAACGTATTGAAAACTATGGAATTTAATAAAATTACGCCACCAGAAAGTGGCCAGAAAATTACTTTAAAAGACGGCAAACTATGTGTGCCTGACCATCCGATTGTGACTTTTATTGAAGGCGATGGTATTGGTCCTGACATTTGGGCTGCTGCTCAGCGCGTGCTTGATGTGGCTGTGATGAAGGCTTATGGTGGCCGTCGTCGCATTGCATGGCTAGAAGTTTTTGCTGGCGAAAAGGCGAATGAGGTTTATGGTGAAGATTTATGGTTGCCTGAGGAAACGCTTGAAGCCTTCCGTGAATACTTGGTTGGTATTAAAGGCCCCCTCACCACACCTGTTGGCGGTGGTTTTAGAAGTCTGAATGTGGCTTTGCGTCAAGAGCTTGACCTTTATTCTTGCGTGCGGCCTGTGAAGCACTTTGCTGGTGTCCCTTCACCTGTTAAAGAGCCTGAGAAGACTGACATGGTTGTTTTTCGTGAAAATAGTGAAGATATTTACGCTGGGATTGAATTTGCTGAAGGCACGCCTGAGGCAGAGAAATTCTATAAATTCTTGGAGGATGAGATGAGTGTGACGAAAGTGCGCTTCCCGCAGTCTTCTGGCTTTGGGGTTAAACCTGTGAGCCGTGAGGGCACTGAGCGCCTTGTGCGCGCTGCCGTTGAATATGCTGTAGAGAATAATTTACCCTCTGTGACGATTGTGCACAAGGGGAACATTATGAAGTTTACTGAAGGCGCGTTTAAAACTTGGGCTTATGACCTTGTGCGCCGTGAATTCTCGGATGTTGCTGTTGTGGCGGAAGATGTAAATTGGAATATTCCTGAAGGTAAAATTGTGGTGAAAGATGTGATTGCGGATGCGTTTTTGCAGCAAATTTTAACCCGCCCTGCTGAGTACAGCGTGATTGCAACTTTAAACCTGAACGGTGACTATGTGAGCGATGCACTAGCTGCAACCGTTGGTGGTATTGGAATTGCGCCTGGTGCCAACATTAACTACATGACGGGTCATGCTATTTTTGAGGCGACGCACGGTACTGCGCCTAAATATGCTGGGTTGGATAAGGTGAACCCGAGCTCGGTTATTTTGTCTGGTGAGATGATGCTGCGTCATATGGGTTGGGGTGAGGCTGCGGATTTGGTCGTTAAAGGCTTGAATTCTGCACTTGCGGCTAAAACGGTAACCTATGACTTCGCACGGATGATGGATGGTGCGACGGAAGTGAAGTGCTCTGCTTTTGGGGAGGCTGTTGCTGCCGGAATGTAAGTTACTTCGTGCAAAAAGCCGCCTTGGATGAGGCGGCTTTTTTTCGTTATGGGTTTAAGTTGCTTCAACGCGGTTGACGATATTTTGCAAATCTTCGTCGGTGACGCGTTTTTGTATTTCTGCCAACGTTTGGAAGGCGGCAAAAACACTGGCGAAGCTATTATCGCCCAGCTTATAGCCCAAAAGCTGCAATTGCGCTTTAACGGCATGGCGGCCTGAGTGGCGGGTAAGCACAATTTCTGTACTGCGGCCCACACTTTCTGGTGCCATGATTTCGTACGTATTGCCATTAGCCAACATGCCATGTTGATGAATGCCTGAGCCATGTGCAAAAGCATTAGCGCCAATAATTGCTGTATTTTCAGCAATATTAAACCCTGTTGCTGCTGCTACTTTTTGCGAAAGTGGCATCAGGTGTTTGGCATCAACTTGCGTTGTTATACCGTAAGCATCTTGGCGGGTTTTAAGCGCCATAACGATGGTTTCGAGCGAGGCATTACCCGCCCGTTCACCAATGCCGTTTACGCAACATTCGATTTGACGCACGCCCACATTAACAGCCGCAAGGCTATTGGCGGTGGCGAGGCGTAAATCGTCGTGGCAGTGGGCTGAAAACGTAATGTTTTCAGTGCCTGTGACGTTTTGCATGATGTGTTCAAACATTGCTGCGTATTCGCCCCCTACGCAATAGCCTACCGTATCGGGTAGGTTAATGGTTGTGGCACCAGCATTGATGGCTGCTTGTACTGTGGCGACCAAAAATGGACGCTCGGTGCGAGTTGCATCTTCTGCTGACCATTCCACATCGGTTACGTGTGTTTTGGCGTGGGCTACGCTTTGTGTGACGTTAGCTAAAACTTCATCTGGCGTTTTTTTAAGTTTTTCAGCCATATGAATAGGGCTGGTG
>CALFWJ010000024.1 GCA_937928525.1 uncultured Alphaproteobacteria bacterium
AATTGGCAATACTTTGGCCATTGTTTCACCTTCTAAGTTAATTTTTTCTTCAAGCATATTTCTAGGATTAAGGCTTTTTTTCGCTAGCCTCCACTTTTTAGGCTTTATTTTTAATCTATATTTAGCTGTAGCTACATCTCTAAACCCTCTGTTTTCTATAGCGTAATAGCTTACAAATAAAAAATTTCTATACGTTTGGCCTTCATTAACGACATCTTTTAATCTTACCCAAACTTGGTAAGTGTTTACTTGAACAGGCCTAACCTTAAGTTTTGGCTTATCTCTTATAAAGCTAAATATCAAAATGAGGGCGTTGATAATTGTTAATATACTGACAATTATTGCCAATATACTTACAGCGTCTGTTAAAGTTAGCTTTTGATAATCAAAAAATATCACTAATCACTCCGCCCCCTTCTCCAACACCATATAATAAGCATGAACCCCATCCTTCTCACGCGTCAGCTGCACCACGCCATGAATATCACTGGTGAGCTGGCGCCGCATAATATTCAGCGCGCCATCCGTCACATCTCCATTCAACATCGCACGGTTAATCACCGCATCAATGGCACTTTTTGGGTCGTTGGCGTGCACCGTCGCCATACTCCCGCGGTGACCCGTGTTAATGGCAGAACAAAACGTAAACGCATTTTCTTTCCTGATCTCCCCCAATAAAATACGGTCAGGACGCATCCGCAAACACGCATTAAGCAACTCATTAATCGCCATGCTGCGGTCTTGGCCGCCACTTTTGGCAAAGTTCGCAAACAAAAACTCGCACTTATTCTCATGCGGAACCCTAAGCTCAGGCACATCTTCCAGCGTCACAAGGCGATCTTCAGCAGGAATATATTTAATCAGCGCATTCATAAACGTGGTCTTACCACTGCCCGTCCCACCCGATATAAGCAACGTCTTCTTACCAACAACATCTGCCACAATCGCGGTTTTGTCTTCTTCGCTCATTTTATAATTATCTAAGCCAAATTGACGGTCTTGGTGCAAACGCACACATAAACTAAAGCCAGCCATGTTTTGTTCGCCTGCCACAAACTGCGCACGGTGCCCACCCGGCAATTTAACCGACAAAATCGGGTTCGCAATATTAAAAGTCTGACCCGTACGGTCAGCAATCAAGCTTAAAATCTGAATGAGCGTGTCTTTCGTTAAACTTGGCGCATCATGGAAAGTCCACTCACCACTAAAAGCTTCATACCCCACCTGATTTGGCTTATTCACCACCAATTCTTTGTTGCCAGCTAATTTTTCAGGCGCTAAAAAGTCTAAAAACGGCTGCATCACCTGTTTTTCAGCGGGCGAGAATATTAGGTCTTTGCTCATAAATATATATCATTTTTATTGTTCAAACTCATCCTAGCACCCTCTTTGTAACCTGTAAACAAACCTAGGCATGTCAAGCTCATGCAAAAGAGTCACAAAAGTGGCTCATTAACAACACCAAATAATTCTCACCAGCCACAACCATTGACCTTCAGCCCATAGCGCACTATATATTAATTAGGTATTTTTCAAACAAACCAAATTAAGAGAGAACCGCGTGCCCAACCCATTCGCTTACATCGGCCATACTGCACGCGCCTTCACCCAAGGTACAGGCAACATTGCCCTCTTTTTCGGTAAATTTTTAGCCCAAATTCCGCGCGTACGCTTTAAACTCTTATTTAAACAATGCGACGACATCGGCGTTAAATCTCTCCCCATTGTTATTTTAACGGCTTTCTTTACTGGCGGTGTGCTTGCCCTACAAAGCTATAACGGCTTCGATAATGCTGCCATTGCCAGCACACAAGTGGGTAAATTAGTCGCTCTTTCCATCTTGCGTGAACTTGGCCCTGTGCTGGCTGGTCTTATGGTTGCAGGTCGTGTTGGCGCTGCTATGGCTGCCGAGCTTGGCACCATGCGCGTTACCGAGCAAATCGATGCCCTCTATACCATGGGCACAAACTCATTCCGTTATCTTGTTGCACCGCGCATTTTGGCTTGCTTCCTTATGCTACCTCTTTTGGTTATCGTGGCTAACGTTGTTGGTATTTTAGGGGGCTATGCCGTCGCAACGCAAGTTCTTGGCCTAAACCCAGAGCAATACCTCAACACCTCTTTCAGTGGCATCACCAGTACCGATCTTACTCTTGGCCTTGTTAAAGCCGCCGTATTTGGCCTTATTATCGGCCTCATGGGCTGTTATCACGGCTATCACACCAAAGGTGGCGCCGAAGGCGTTGGTAAAGCCGCAACCATCGCCGTGGTTTACGCCTCAGTCTGCATTCTCGTCTCCGATTACTTTATTACAGCGTGGTTCATCTAATGCCTAAATCACAAAATAAAATTATTCTAAAGGTTGAAAACGTCGCCAAAACATTCGACACTAAACAGGTCCTGCAAGATATTAACTTCAATGTCCACCAAGGCGAAACTTTCGTTATTCTTGGTGGCAGTGGTAGTGGTAAGTCTGTACTACTCAAGTCTATTCTTGGCCTTATCACTCCCAATGGCGGCACAATTTGTATCGATGGTAACGACATCATCAACATTAAACCCAAAGCACGCGAAGAACTCATGCACCGCTTTGGCATGCTATTCCAAAATGGCGCCTTGTTTGACTCTCTCACAGTATGGGAAAATGTCGCCTTCGAACTCATCGAAGCTGGCGTAAACCCCAAACGTGCCCGCGAAATCGCGATTCAAAAACTTGCACTGGTTGATTTAGCCCCTCACAACGCCGACCTTGCTCCATCCGAGCTTTCAGGCGGTATGCGCAAACGCGCTGCCCTCGCCCGCGCCCTGTGCGGCAACGACGGCACACCGCCAGACATCATGATCTACGATGAGCCAACAACAGGGCTAGACCCCATCACCACTGACGTGATTAACAATCTTATTCTTAAGCTGCAAAAAGATTTAAACCTTACCAGCATTGTTATTACGCACAATATCCCAAGTGCTTACAAAGTGGGTGACCGCGTTGCCATGCTCCGCGAAGGCGAATTTATTCAAATTGGCACACCACAAGAAATCAAAACCTCAACCGTACCCTACGTACAGCAATTCATTCAAGGCTTGGCAGAACTGCCACAACTTGACGCAGTAAAAACCACAAATTCAAAGGGGATACGCAAAAAATCTCCCCAAAAACGTTCAAAATAAGGTAAATTAATTTTATGAGCTCAGAAACTAAAGTCGGAATCTTCGTCCTAGCAGCCCTTGGTGGCCTTGGCTGGTTAGCAACGCAAAGCAGCATTATTAGTCCCGCAGGCAACATGCGTGACATTTCATCGGTCTTTACCGATGCCTCAGGCCTTTACCCAGGTTCAAAAGTCAAAATTTCAGGCGTTAACATTGGTGAAGTTAAAAAAATCCGCCTCAACGATGCAGGCAACGCAGTCGTAGAGTTCATGATCAACGAAGATGTAAACCTACCAACAGGCACACAAACGCAAATCAGTAGCGATGGCCTCATTGGCGAAAAATTCATTTCTCTCTCTAAGCCACTCATTATCGATGGTGAGCCTATTGCCCCCAGCCTCACAGGTGATAATCTCCAACTTATCTCAACCACTGCCACAGCCCCCGAGAATATTGCAGGCAACTTCGCTAAAATTAGCGCAGACCTAGAAGCCATCACATCATCTCTCAAAGTCGCCCTGGGCGGCCCAGAAAACGCCGCAAAAATTGCTAAAATCGTAGAGGGCCTCTCCAGCTTCTCTGGCGACCTTGGCGCTAACGGCGGTCAAATCCTTGCCGACGCGCGCGAAGCAACCGCAGCCCTTAAAAACATCCTTGCCGGCAACGAAGGCAAAGCCGCTAATCTCATCGCCAACTTTGGCGAAACCGCTGCAAATATGGCCAAAATCACCGCTCGCCTCGAGCGCGGCGAAGGTACACTCGGTAAACTCCTAACCGGCGACGACTACGGCGCAGGCGTCATCGAAGAATTCCAACTTGCCGCCCGCGAACTCCGCCAAATTGGCTCTAAAATTAACAGTGGTGAAGGTACGCTTGGCAAACTGGTCAACGATCCCGCAACAGCCGACAAACTCAACAACGCCCTAGACACCTTTGGCGAAATCTCAAATCGCCTCAACGCCTTCAAAACCGAAGTCGACTTCAACGCCTTCAGCTTAGTCGGCGAACCCCGTGTTGGCAAAGGCCAACTTAACGTTACTCTTAGCCCACGCCCTACCCGCTACTATGCCCTTGGCGTAACCGCAGATGGTTTTGCAACGCAAGCAGAAGGCCGCACCGACGCCAGCAACCCCTTCTTCGGCAACGAATTTGGCGACGAACTTAAATTTACCGCACAATTCGGGCACGTGTATCAAAACCTTGTAGGCAACCAAGATGTTGGCCTCCGCATTGGTCTAAAAGAGTC
>CALFWJ010000025.1 GCA_937928525.1 uncultured Alphaproteobacteria bacterium
AAAAGATGGTCTTAGCGCCAACTGCGAAGGCCGCATTCAAGAAATTAAAGCCGCAGTCCAGCCTCCATTAAACGCTAAACCAGACTGGAAAATTTTCCGTGCGCTCAGTGAAGTATTAGGTCAAAAATTGCCGTTCGATAGTTTAAGCCAACTCCGTGAACTTGTTATTGAGCACTGCCCCGCCTACGCCCGAGTGGGAAAACGCACACCAGCGCCATGGCCAAAAGGCGGTCTGAGCATTGGTAAGCCAGGCAGTATCACCAGCACCTCATTAACAGCAAACAGCACGCCTCATTACTTAAATAATAGCTTCCTAGAGCAATCGCCCACCATGCACAAAATGCAAACAGAAGCTGATAATGCTAACTCCACCAAAGCGGAGGCTGCATAATGGATTTCCTCACCCAGTACCTCGGCCTCATAACCCTAGATAACATTACCTACGTAGCCCTCACGCTGTTTTATGTGCTTCTTATCGCACTGCCGCTGCTTGGCGCTGTAGCCTATTTAACCTATGCCGAGCGGAAAATTATCGGCTGGATGCAACTGCGTCACGGCCCGCTTTACACAGGTCTTTGGGGGCTTGGGCAACCTATCGCCGATGCGGTCAAACTCATGTTCAAAGAAACCACAATTCCATTGGAATCCAACAAGATTATTTATATCCTCGCCCCCATGATGGTACTAGTGCCCGCCCTTATTTCATGGGCGGTTATCCCGTTCGATAATACGTGGGTACTGGCAGACGTTAACCTTGGCGTTATGTACCTGTTGGCGGTTAGTAGCCTTGGCGTGTACGGCATCCTTATGGCAGGCTGGGCGAGCAATAGTAAATATCCGTTCCTTGGCGCCGTACGTTCAGGCGCGCAAATGGTCAGCTACGAAATTGCGCTCGGCATGTGCGTCATGTGCGTTATTTTGCTGGCAGGCACCATGAACATGAGCGGTATTGTCACCGCGCAAACCAAACTCTGGAACTTTATTCCGCTGTTTCCTATTTTCATTGCGTTTATCATTAGCATATTGGCAGAAACCAACCGCGCACCCTTCGACTTACCAGAAGCGGAAGCCGAATTGGTGGCAGGCTACAACGTAGAATACGGCTCAATGCCCTTCGCAATGTTCTTCCTTGGCGAATACGCCAACATGATTCTTATGTCCGCCTTTACCGTCGTTCTCTTCCTTGGCGGCTGGCTACCACCATTCGATGTTGCGCTGTTTAATGCTGTCCCGGGGCTGGTATGGTTTGCTGCAAAAATTGCTCTCGTGTTGTTTATCTTCCTCTGGACGCGCGCAACATTCCCCCGCTTCCGTTACGACCAACTCATGCGCCTTGGATGGAAAATTTTGCTACCATTCACCCTCATCTGGTTTGTAGGTCAAGCACTTGTTATGAAGTTAATGGAGACAATGTAATGCGCCTTCTTTCTATGACCAACAACCACATTCCCGCCGCAGTCAAACTGCAAAAAATGGCGATCACAGACCTTTGCGAGCCTGATTACGGCAAAAATATCTGCGCTCAATGGGTCAACGATATCGAAGAGTCAGACTTTGCCGGCTTTAAAGAAGGTCAATATTTTGTGGCGGAAGATGCAGGCGAAATTATTGCCATGGGTGGCTGGACGGGTGATAATCTAAAATTATTTTACATTGCGCCAAACCTTGTCGGACAGGGGCTGGCCACAGAGTTCTACGAGGCATTAGAAAAACTATATCTAACTGAAAAACCCAAACACTGGCTCGTGCTCGCAACCCTAACAGCACTTCCGTTTTATCTCAAAATGGGCTTTCAAAAAATGCAAACCAGCGTGTTTAAACTTAAAAATGGTATCGAACTTCCTATGCACGTCCTCATGAAAACCTATAGCCCGGAGGCTCAATAATGCAAAAATTAACCCAGCTCTTCACCAGCTTCAAGCAGTTTTTGCTGCTCGATATTTTAAAGGGCATGTCCATTACTTTTGCCAACATGTTCCGTAAAAAATTCACGCTCATGTATCCGTTTGAAGCTACACCAATCTCGCCCCGTTTTCGCGGTGAACATGCACTCCGTCGTTATCCCAACGGTGAAGAACGGTGCATTGCCTGTAAACTCTGTGAGGCCGTATGCCCCGCCCAAGCCATTACAATCGAGGCCGAACCACGGAATGACGGCTCGCGCCGCACCACACGCTACGACATCGACATGGTCAAATGCATCTACTGCGGTCTCTGTGAAGAAGCGTGCCCCGTCGACGCCATTGTGGAAGGCCCCAACATGGATTTTTCCGCCACCGACCGCAAAACATTGCTCTACACCAAAGAAAAACTCCTAACCAACGGCGATAAACTAGAACCCACTCTAGCCCAGCGCCTCCAACGCGACGGAAAGTACCGTTAATGGGCATTAATCCCTACATCCAAGATTTAAAAGATGGCATGGGGCTAAACTTCATCCCAATGATGCCTGCCGCAGGGGTCATCATAGAAAATGCCGCAGGCGAGATTCTCCTACAAGAGCGCACCGATAACGGTAAATGGAGCATCCTTGGAGGGAGTGTAGATTCTGGTATGACCTTTATTGAAACAGCAATACGTGAAATAGAAGAAGAATCTGGCTTAATTATTAAACCAGAAGACCTTATACCTTTTGCAGCGCTCTCATCACCAGCGCTAGAAAGAGCCAAATACCCTGACGGCTCATTCACGCATCATTATTCGTTATATTTTACGTGCAACAAATATTCAGGAGAAATGATTAAGAGCAATGAGGAAACCAAATCGCTTAAATTTTACGCTCTTAATGCACTTCCTTCAAGCGATATGTTGGTACCACAAACCCAATTTTTGCTCTATACTGCCTACCCAGACTACAAGAAAAACAATAAATTTACGGTGAACTAACCTATGCTGGCTGACCTTCTCTTTCTTCTCTTTGGCGGCACGCTCCTGTTAGCTGGCCTTGGCGTCATTACCGCCCGAAACCCTATGTATTGTGTGTTGTTTATGGTGCTGGCCTTCGTGAATGCCACAGCATTGTTTGTACTGCTTGGTGCCGAATTTTTGGGCTTACTTCTGCTTATGGTCTACGTCGGCGCTATCGCCGTTATGTTCCTGTTTGTCATCATGACCATCGACATTGATTTTGCTGTCTTAAAAGAAGGCTTTGCCACCTACCTGCCCATCGGCGCACTCCTTGCAGCACTCCTCCTCATAGAGCTTATTGCAGCCATTAAAGGCGGCCTCTTCTCAGGGGTGGCGACTACACCATCAGAAATATCAGACAAACCAGATATCATCCGCATCGGGGAAGTTCTCTTTACCGATTACGCGCTGCCATTCCAACTTATTGGCCTTATTCTACTTGTGGCTATGGTGGGCAGTATTGTGCTCACACATCGCCGCCGCCCAGAAGTAAAGCGCCAAGATGTGGCCGCACAAATTGCCCGCAAAAAAGAAGACAGCATGACCATGACCTCCCCCAAAGCAGGGGCAGGGGTGCGTAAAAGCCTCTTTAATCCAAAAAATGTAGAAAAATAGAAGCAAAATGCCTTTCCACACCGTCACCCTCGAGCATATTTTATTTCTCGCCGCCATCCTGTTTACCCTTGGCATTGTCGGGCTGTTTATTAACCGTAAGAACGTCATTGTACTTCTCATGTGCCTCGAAATTATGCTGCTTGCCGTCAACATTAATTTTGTGGCTATCAGTTCCTTTAGCGGCGATATTATGGGGCAAATATTTACCTTGTTTATTTTCGCCGTCGCCGCCGCAGAAGTCGCCATTGGCCTCGCCATCTTAACGCTCTTCTTCCGTAATCGCGGCAGCGTAGAAATTGATGACGCAGACGTCATGAAAGGATAATAAAAAAGAACATTATGGAAAATATCGTCACCGCCATCCTCTTTATGCCGTTACTTGCTGCGCTATTTGGCGGCACATTCGCCTACGCGCTCCCACGGCAAGAGGCGGCACACCTCACACAAGTCTTTACCTGTACTGGTGTTGTTATTGCAGCAATCTTGAGCTTATTTGCATTCTATCAAATTGGTTTTGCAGGGGCAGCTCCCATAAACATAGAGCTTTTCAGTTGGTTAGAAACAGGCAGCTGGTACATCCCCTTTGGCATCTACGTCGATAAACTCACAGCCATCATGCTGGTTGTGGTCACCGTCGTATCAGCTTGCGTGCATGTGTACTCGCTCGGCTACATGGCAGAAGAACCCAGCAAACAACGTTTCTTTACCTATCTTAGCCTCTTTACGTTTGCTATGCTCACCTTGGTTACGGCACCAAACCTGTTACAAATGTTCCTCGGCTGGGAAGGGGTGGGCGTGTGCTCATACCTCCTTATTGGTTTTTGGCATCATAAAAATAGTGCTAATGCTGCCGCTATGAAGGCGTTTATTGTTAACCGCGTGGCCGATGCTGCATTGCTCATTGGTATCTTCACCATTGCCGCAACCTTTGGCACGCTTACCTACACAGAATTCCTCCCGCAAGTGGCCGATAAAGCCGCACAAACCTTTGTCTTTTTAGGTGGTACTTATAGTGTTATCGATGTCGCTGCTCTCATGCTATTTATTGGGGCTATGGGTAAATCGGCACAATTTGGCCTTCACACATGGCTCCCCGACGCGATGGAAGGCCCCACGCCCGTATCTGCCCTTATCCATGCTGCCACCATGGTGACGGCAGGCGTGTTCCTCTTGTGCCGCATGAGCCCATTATTCGAATTCAGCGAAAGCGTGCTCCTCATCGTCGCATGGGTTGGCGCACTTACCGCTATTTTCGCCGCCACCATTGGCCTCACACAAACCGATATTAAACGCGTAATTGCTTACTCAACCTGCTCGCAACTAGGATACATGTTCTTTGCTATTGGTGTCAGCGCTTATCCTGCCGCCATGTTCCACCTCACCACCCACGCTTTCTTTAAAGCACTGTTGTTCCTTGGCGCTGGTTCGGTT
>CALFWJ010000026.1 GCA_937928525.1 uncultured Alphaproteobacteria bacterium
ACCGATGCCCTCGATAAGCAAAACACCACCGCCGCCAAAAAATACCTCACCGCCGCCAAGTCACATTTACCAACACTGGTACAATGTCATCTTATCGATGCCTACATGCAACTCCGCGCGGGCAGCAGCACCGAAAAAGCACTTAAAATCCTCAAAAATGCTGAGGTCAGCAGTGCCTACCTCGCCCGCCTGTCGTATCACCGTGGCCGCATGGCCCTAGCAGAAGGCAAGCTAGCCCCCGCCGCCAGCGCTCTAGAAGATGCCCATAAACTAGAGCCGGGCGCCCTGTTTACCGCCCGCTTGTTGGCTAAAGTTTATAGCCAAGCTAACCGTATCGAAGACGCCGACAAGGTATATACCGCCTTTAAAGCCAAACATCCTCAAGCGCTGTTGCTGGCCGATGTCACCACCGAAGAATTTTTAGCGCACGAGCGCGCCCTCGCCAATAAATCAGACCTCACCATTAAAGAAGACACCGCCGAGACTCTGTTCGGCCTTAGCGTGCTACTCTGGGCACAAGGCGCCGAGCCACCCGCACGGCAATTCATGGCATTGGCGCTACACCTTTGGCCAACCGAGGGTTTCATGCCCTACTACGCAGGCGTACTGGCCGAAAGTGCAGGTCAAAATGCCCTAGCCACTTATTACTATACCCGCCTGCTTAACACGCCAGGGCTGCGCCTCGCCGCCGCATCACGCCTCACATCTGTGTATGTCGCAAAAGAAGATTATGCCGCCGCCATCGATGTGCTCAACACAGCGCTAGAGCAAGCGCCCAATAATACCAATCTCATGGCACAATTGGCCCAAGTGCACGAAGAATCTAAAAATTACCGCGCTGCCATCGCGCTCTATGGCCAAATGCTCACCATTACCGATACATCAGACGATAAAACCCGCAGCCAAATTCACTTTGCCCGCGGCGCAGCACACGAGCGCCTAGGCCACTACATGAGCGCCACCGAAGATTTGCAGGCATCGCTTAAGCTCAGCCCCAATAACCCCATGACCATGAACTATTTAGGCTATATGTGGGTCGACGCAGGTATGAAAATTAAAGAGGGCCTTAAGCTTTTACAAGATGCTCACAAGCTAGACCCAGAAAGCCCGGCACTCCTCGATAGCCTTGGTTGGGCCTACTACAAAAATAACCAATACGCCCAAGCTCTTCTGTACGTCCAGCGCGCCGTTACGGCCATGCCAGAAGACGGTGTGCTGCGCAGTCATTTGGGCGACATTTACGCCGCCCTTGGCAATCAAAACGAAGCCCGCAAACACTGGGAACTCGCCCTCGAGTTCGGCCTAGATAACGCCCGTGAAGCCAAACATGTTGAAATGCAGCTGGGGCTGTAAAGCGAGATTACAAAATTTAATTTGCGCTCAGCGCGCATATTGTATATAAAACGTATATAAGCAAACATCTTCTCTCTCTTTTAAAAGGAACCAATCCTCTCATGAAAACTTTTGCGCAACTGTGGCACCGCCACATTACTCCTATTATGCAGCAGCCTTATCAGTCAGATGAGGTATTAAAAATGTTGCTTGAAAATCATAATCAACCTGCACGCAAAGCCTTTAACGAAGTACATCTGAACCGCATGACACATGCCCTTTTTCTGGAACAAGAAAAAGAAACGCTGCTAAACCTTCAAGCTATACGGCTTCTACTTTGTATTGGCTTTCATCGCAGCAAGTACACGGCGACAATGCCTCATTATGCATTTCAATGTAGCCAAAGCATTGCTTTTGCAATCGATACATTAACACCAAGGATAAAACCGCTATTTGCGCCACTTATTCTTCATGTAACACAGGCTTTATCTTGCGCGGGGCTTAATCAACAAATGCCAGACAATGCGGCAATAGAAAGCTTTCTAGAAGCGGACTTAACCTTATTCTCTGAAAAGCCAGAAATCTATCAAGATTTTATTTTGAACCTTGAAGCCGAATTGGTCGATGTAGGCCAACATAGCTCTAAGGTATTTTTAATGGCCCGTTATCGGCTGTTGACTCAGCTGCATGCAAAAAACAAAGTGGGAGAGTTATTCACACTACCTGAATTTAGGCATCATCAAGCGCAAGCAACTCAAAATGTAAGCGCGGAATTAGTTCAAATTTCGCAACGCCTCGGCTCAGCATAAAATCTCACCAAAAAGCCGCCCTCAAACGAGGGCGGCTTTTTAAATTCAAGCAGAAGCCAAAAGTGCGCCGCAATGAACGGTTTTGCCAGTAACAATTGGGTAGTAATAAAGCTTATCCCCCGATTCAGTATCTTCGACATAAACATAATAGAAGTTACCAACATGACTTTGCAGTAAAAACACATCTACAGGCCGGCCAAACGATGTCCATAACTCAGCCGTTATCTTGCCATGGCTTGTGTGGGATCTTGCCGTACCAACATCTAGTGGTGGTGCGGGCACAAGCGGGCCTACACTGCTCACGTCAGTGTCTATTAAGCGGTTTTGAAAAGAAAAGTTACCAGCATCAATAAAAAAAGAGAGAGAAGAAGGGGCGTTATCTAAAGTTTGGTTAATCAAACCAGTTAGTTTAAAATCTTCAGGTAGGTGAGGGTGCATAGTGAAGTACTCCTTAGAGAGAAAAAGAAAAGTTAAAGTGAAGCTTAATGTCACCAAATATACGTATACTTTGCTTATAAAGTCAATATTTTCTTCTGTTCATCCCACAAACATACAAATCTGATGCAAATTCACTACAGGGTGTTCGTTAAGACGTCAGGCAAGATTTATATTTTACTATAAAAGACTTGGTGAGTTTGCTTGGCGTGCGCTATGCTAACCTCCATAAGAATAAAAAATTAGAACTTGTACCCATGGCTGTAGACAAAAATATGCGCATTCTCGTAATCGACGATTTCCAAACAATGCGCCGCATCATTATTAACCTGTTGCGTCAACTTGGTTTTGCTAACGTAACCGAAGCCGATGACGGCACCACAGGCTGGGAGCGCCTAGAAGCAGACAAAATTGACCTCGTTATCTCCGACTGGAACATGCCACAAATGACAGGCCTAGAGCTTTTGCAAAAAGTTCGCGCAAGCGAGCAATACAAAACAATCCCCTTCATTATGGTCACCGCAGAAGGTAAACGCGAAAATGTTATTACGGCCGTCCAAAGTGGTGTGAACAATTACATCGTTAAACCGTTTAACGCCGCCACACTCAAAGAAAAACTCGTTAAAGTAATTGGTGATTTTTAATCAATCGCCCTAAAAAAGGATTTTTAAACATGACAGATCAAGATCAAATGGCCGCAGCAATGGCAACCGGGGCCCAAGCTCCAGAAGAAAATTCGCTACAAAACAGCATGGACGCCATTGCCAACAGCAATGAAGAAATGATTCCCCGCGCGCAAGTAGAAGAACTTATTACACTGGTCAAAGACGTGTTCGGTGGCCACACGGCCAGCGTGAACAACAACGACCTCTTCGCCGAAATTGGGGAACTCGCGAAGTTTATTAACGGTGCCAAAAAAGACCTTAATACAGCCAAAACAGGCCAAATCGCCGACCAAGACATCCCCGATGCCTCAAACCAGCTCGACGCCATTGTTAAAATGACTGAAGCCGCAACAGGCAAAATCATGGATGAATGCGAGCGCATGCAAAGCGTGCAAGCTATGCTCCGCGAGCGCCTTCTCAGCATCGAGCCCCCCATCGACCCCGACGCAATGGCCGGCATCGACGATAGCCTTAACGACATGAACACCAGTATCACCTTTGTGTATGAAGCCTGTAACTTCCAAGATGTGACTGGTCAGCGCATTCAAAAAGTGGTTAAAGCCCTCACCGAAATCGAGCGTCAAGTGTTGCGTATGGTGGTTGTGTTTGGCCTCGCCCAGAAAGAGGAAAGCCTCGACGAAGAAACCAAAGCTGAACTCATGGAAGATGTAGATCTGCTTAACGGCCCACAACTAGAAGGCCAAGGCCTCGACCAAGACGATATTGACGACCTGCTGAACACCCTCCTGTAACCCAGAGGCTGACGCAATCGGAATAACATAGAGATAGAAAGACCTTCATGGCGAACAAAATAAGAGTGCTGGTAGTAGACGATTCAAGCTTCATGCGTAACATGCTGGTGCGCATGATTGAAAAAGATCCACAAGAGCGCTTCGAAGTCGTCGATACAGCCGTTAACGGTCAAGATGGTGTGGAAAAAACCAAAGCCCTCAAACCAGACGTCATCACTCTCGACGTCGAAATGCCGATTATGAGCGGCCTTGAAGCCCTCGAGATTATCATGAGAGATTGCCCAACACCCACGCTCATGATTTCAACGCTCACCGAGAGTGGCGCTACCACAACTATGGACGCTCTCAACAAAGGTGCGGTCGACTTCTTGCCTAAAGCTTTGAAGGATAAAGACAAAAACATCTTCTCCGCGGCCGATTCTATCTATGCAAAAATTGAAGCCGCCGCCGTATCTAACGTCGGCCAAAAAGCCAATATTCGCGCCGCCGCCCAACCTGCGGCTGCAACAGCCGCAGCAACGCCGCCTACCAGCGCGATCACAAAATTCCCCGCTAAAATGGTGATTGTAGGCAGCAGTACAGGTGGTCCACGTGCGCTACAAACATTCATTAAACAACTACCGGCAACGCTTAACGTGCCCGTGGTTATCGCGCAGCACATGCCGGCCGAATTTACATCAGCTCTCGCTATGCGCCTTAACGAACTGGCCAGCGTCACCGTTAAAGAGCTCGAAAAAGGCGAAGCCCTACAACGCGGCACGGTTTATATCGCGCCGGGTGGCTTCCATACCCGTATTCAAGGCGGCATGTTCGATGTCCGCCCCGATGCAGGCGAAAGCCCATTTAAACCCAGTGTAGATGTTCTTGCTGCCAGCGCACTTATGGCCGTAGGCGAGCAAATCATTGCAGTTATGCTCACAGGTATGGGCCGCGACGGTGCCGACGCATTCTTAAAAATTAAAGAAAAAGGCGGTCACGTCATCGCGCAAGATGCCGCCACCTCAACCGTTTACGGCATGCCCCGCGCCGTGGCCGAAAACGGCAGCGCCACCGAAGTCCTCCCCCTCGAGCGCATCGGCACCCGCCTCGCGACGTTACTGAGTTAATCAAAACAGATAGCCTAAACAAAAACGCGCTCCCAAAAGGGCGCGTTTCTTTATGTCTTTTATCAAACCAAAGAATATCAGGCCAAGAATTGCACACCCTTTGTATCTCTGATAAGGTAAAAACATGACTTTGTTCGAATATAGCCTCATTGGCCTTGGTGCTTATTTTTTACTGCTTATCGGCATTGGTTGGTGGACAGGCAATCATACCGACCATGAAGGCTTTATCATCGGTAACCGCAACGTGGGCATTTTCCCAACCGCAGCCTCTATTGCCGTGGGCTGGCGCGACGGCGCGTTTATTGCCTTCTGGCTATCATTTAGCTATACAATGGGCTATGCCCTGCTGTCATTTTCTTTAGGGCTAGTTGTACTGACCGTAATTGTTTTGTATGCATCAGGCCGACTACGCAAAAAAGCTCAGCAAGAAAATTATATTACCCCAGGCCAAAT
>CALFWJ010000027.1 GCA_937928525.1 uncultured Alphaproteobacteria bacterium
GCTGTAGCTCATGCCGTGAAGGCGTGACGCGGCGTTAATCCGTTGAATCCAGAGTTTGCGGAATTCACGTTTTTTAGCGCGACGGTCCCGGTAAGCGTACTGAAGACCTTTTTCTACCTTTTCAATGGCAACGCGGAAGCAATTTTTATTGCGGTTCCGATAGCCTTTGGCCATTTTAATAATTTTCTTGTGGCGTCTGCGGTTACCCGCACCATATGCTGCTCTTGACATAATATATTCTCCTTAAATATTACTTCGCTGCTGGAGCGGATTTGGTTGATTTTGTAACGGCCTGTTTAGCGGCAGAAAGAAGTGCGGCCGCTTTTTTAAGGGCGCGCGTACGCTTCTTTTTTGCGCCAAGGGCTGGCACTAGGCTGTTAATTTTGTCGAAATCTGAGTTAGATACGTAAGTTGTACCTTGCAGTTTACCTGCAGCTTGACCATTTTTAGATAAAAAGTGGCCGTGACCTTGTTTGCCGCGCAAGATTTTACCTTTTGCAGTTGCCTTCGGGAAGCGCTTTGCGGCCGCCTTTTTGGTCTTCATTTTGATTTTTGCCATGTCTGGTTACTCCTTTGAGTATTGATAAGATCCTGCTGGCGGCACTGTTACCGTGCACTTAGGAGCCATCAGAACGCCTGATAAAATGTGTATAACGGCCACAAGCGCTTGTGTAAAGCAAAAAATGCGCTTGCGTTATGTTTTTTTTGTGTTAGCTTCCGTTGCTGTACATATGTACGACTTATCTAGTATCTTTTTTAAGGAAAAACAAATAATGAACACTACATTCACTATTTTTAAGGGTAACCCTATAACAATGCCGGTACATAATTTTCCGGAAAACAGTTTTCGCAGTGCAGCGCTGATTAAACTATCTGCCGATTGCCATGCAGGCACATTTGACCCACGCACAATCACTAAAAAGAATGATTGTGATGCATTGCAGATGCGGTTAAATCAACAATTGCCTAATTTATTTAACTGGCTTGGTTCAGGGCATCAACTTAGCCGAAAATATTTACGCGATGTTTTAACGCTCATGCGAGATAACATTGAAATTTATAAAACACCACCAACCGCTATTCAACAGCCTGGCATGGCGCAAGAGCAATCTGCCGCCGCTTAATCTGCTGAAGTTGCAAACTTTGGGAGGAGTTTATGCAACACGAAAAAGGAACCGCTTTATGCGGTTCCTTTTTTGGTTATTTAGGGTTTTATTATGCCGCTATATCCGTTAGATTAACGCCATGACAAAAATTCAAATCCTCTCTTCCGATCGCGCTGAAGTGCGCCTTGAACTAGCCGAAGCTGGCATCCCCACTGAAGGTGTAGCTGACTTGGGCTACGAAAACCAAGCGGACGCGCTACCAAACGAACAATATTTGCAAAATATGGCTGCCCGCCAAGCCAACCAACGCACCAGCGGCATGACCGGGCGCGACATGCCCAAAGAAGGTCTAGACCACCGCGCACCTAAACCTAGCTGGCTACGGGTTAAAGCGCCTACCGACCCCAAATACCTAGAATTAAAAGACCGTGTTAAATCTGCTGGCCTTAATACCGTGTGCGAAGAAGCCGCCTGCCCTAACATTGGCGACTGCTGGGCTTCTGGCCACCTCACCACTATGATTTTGGGCGACACTTGCACCCGCGGCTGCGCCTTCTGTAATATTAAAACGGGCAAACCAAATGCTGTGAATGCTGATGAACCTGTGGAACTTGCTAAAATGGCCTCCGAGCTTGGGATTAAGCACATGGTGATTACCAGCGTTGACCGCGACGATTTGCCTGACGGTGGTACTGGCCATTGGGCAGCGTGCATCGAGGCGATTCGCGCTGCATCGCCAGACACAACTATTGAAATTTTAACGCCCGACTTCCGCCGTAAAGAAGATCACATCAACACCGTGGCCGACGCCCGCCCCGATGTGTATAACCACAACCTAGAAACCGTACCACGCCTGTATAAAACTGTCCGTCCAGGCGCCCGTTACTTTGGCAGTTTGCGCCTGTTGCAAGCGGTGAAAGAGCGCCACCCTAGCATGTTCACTAAATCTGGTTTAATGGTTGGTCTTGGCGAAACCCGCGAGGAAGTACTGCAAGTCATGGACGATCTACGCGCCGCCGACGTTGATTTTCTCACTATTGGTCAGTATCTGCGCCCCTCCCCGCAGCACTACCCGATTATGGAATATGTCACGCCTGAGCAATTTGCAGACTACGAAACGCAGGCCAAACGCAAAGGCTTCACCATGGTCGCCAGTGGCCCGTTAGTGCGGAGTTCTTTCCATGCTGATGCTTATTTTGCGGAATTGGTTGAAGCGCGAGTGGCAAAATTAAGTAGTAAAAAAGACGCCTAAGGCGCCTTTTTTACTTTACAAATTTTTTCACAAACCACACACAAAGAACCGCATAAAGCCCAACTACCGCAAAGGCTATTACCGTAGACATAACGGCTTCTGCCAAACTATGTGTTGTGCCATCGTTAAGATGATCTGCTATAACTAAGCTCACACTTGAAAAAGGTATTGAAAACATAATTTTCTCCGATGTTTCAATTAAATAGTCTCCCGAAGATAGTACACAACATTACTTTAGGCAAGGCAATTTTGCCTAAAAATTTTGCATGTCTTTTCTGCCACACTGCTGGGCATTCTTCGGCGCCTGTTGGGGCTTACAAACTTGCGGCATACATACGCGCGGTGCTAACATGAGTCAACAAATTAAGAAAGACAGCGAGATGACCCTCAACATCGCCATGGCACAAGAAAATGCACACCAACCAAAAATCACCGTTGTGGGTGTAGGTGGCGCTGGCGGTAATGCCGTAGGGAACATGATTGCTCAACAGTTAAATGGTGCGCAGTTTATTGCGGCTAACACCGATACTCAGGCGTTAGATAACTCTACCGCTTCTACTAAAATTCACCTTGGCCGCAACCTCACTGAAGGTTTGGGAGCTGGGGCTAACCCCGAGATTGGCGCTGCTGCTGCTGAAGAAAGCTACGATGAAGTGTCTGAAGCTATCCGCGGAAGCCACATGGTGTTTATCACCGCAGGTATGGGTGGCGGAACAGGTACTGGCGCTGCTGCTGTTGTTGCCCGTGCTGCCCGTGAGCAAGGTATTTTAACTGTTGCCGTCGTGACTAAGCCTTTCGCCTTTGAAGGCGCCCGCCGCATGAAGCTCGCTGAAGGCGGCATTGAAGACCTACAAGATGTTGCTGACACCGTTATTGTTATCCCGAACCAAAACCTTTTCCGTATCGCCACTGAGCGTACAACGTTGCAAGAAGCCTTCACAATGGCTGACGAAGTGCTTTATAAAGGCGTTCGTGGTGTGACTGACCTTATGATTGTACCTGGGTTTATTAACCTTGACTTTAACGATATTAAAACCGTAATGAGCGAGATGGGTCAAGCCATGATGGGTACCGGCGAAGCTGAAGGCGAGCGCCGTGCAATTGTTGCTGCTGAAATGGCGATTTCTAGCCCACTGTTAGACGGTATTTCAATGCAAGGTGCCAAAGGCGTACTGATTAACATTACTGGTGGCCCAGACATGACGCTTTACGAAGTGGACGAAGCTGCCAACCGCATCCGTGAAGAAGTAGACGCTGACGCCAACATTATTTTTGGTACTTCATTCGATGAAAACATGAACGGCAACATCCGCGTATCTGTGGTTGCCACAGGTCTTGGTGAAATTAAAGCTAAAAAATCAACGCCGCGCACGGTTGACTTATCTGCCCCTGCCCCACGCGCCATGGCTGAAACTGTAGAAGACTTCACCAACGAAGCTGAACAGCCGATGGCTGAAGTTGAAGACTTCAGTAAAGCCGCTGCTGGTCGCCGCGAACGTGAAAACTACAACGAAATGGATGACCTAGAAATTCCAGCTTTTTTGCGCCGCCAAGCCAACTAAGTTTATTTACTTATGCAAAAAGCCCCGCAGTGCGGGGCTTTTCTTTTTTAATCAAGATTTGAAAACATAGTACCGTTATTCAAACTCTCTTGCATTAACCGGGCAACCTCTGTTGCACGTTTTTCACGTATCACAGGGATAGGCTCTATGGTTATTTGACCATCATCATCCTCATTGTCAGGCAAAAGTGCTAACAAGTGAGAGGCATGTTCACTTGCGATCTCATAAGGTGATTTTGCCAGCGGTTGCAATTTAATATGCGGCCGCGCACCATAGTCACGCATGCGTTGCAGCAGACGTAAATGCTCTTCTTCTGTAATACCAGGCCACAGGTCTGGATAACACAGAGCCGTTACAGGCGTAAGCCCACTTGTACCAAATACGTAATAACCGTGATTAACATTTTTTGCACCAGCATCTAACAACGCATCCACAATTGCAATTTTAGTTGCTAAAGCATTAGTGACCGCTGCTTGCACATCAACCAAAGTATATTTTTGAGCGCACCACACATAAGAATCGCCATCAAGTTTTGGTTTTTCAATAGTTTGCGTTGTGGCGCAGTACAAATGGGAAACTTTATCTCCACCCTCATTCAAAGGCTGGCGAGAAATGTTGAGCATCTCTGCTGTCACTTCTGGGTACGCGCAAATATTTTGTACCAAACCCAATTTTTGTTGACGAATAGCTTCATAAAGCAAATCAGATACAGAAAAAGGGCAACCGTAATCTTCATTTTCTAAAGATTTTTTATAACTGATATAGCCATCAGACATATCACCCTCTTCTTCTAAAACTTCTTCACAACGCCTTTCTGTGTAGTTTTTTGCCATGTCTTGGAATGTTGCGTAAGGCAAAGCCTCTATTTGAGTGACAAATGTTTTTAACCAATTAGGCATTTCATATAATCTGAAATAACTCTCAGAAAATCTTTCTTTCCCTAGTTTTATTTCTAGCATTTTAGCTTGCGAAGCTTTATGCATTTCTAAGCCAGTCGGTATTTTAAAAAGTTCTTCAGGCATAGTGCCCTCCTTAAATGTGAAAGTGTTTCAGTACGTATTAATCTCATCAAAACATATTTATATATTCTATACAAAAGATTTTTTTGTATTATGCATCAAAAGCTTATACACTCCACCGCATGCAACCAGAAGTTGATAATTTTTTAAAATTCCTGCCTGACCGTCTGGCAGATTGTGCCAAAAAGGCAGGCGGTAAGCGTGCTTTAGCGCTTGCTACTCATATTTCTGAAGCACAACTTTTTCGCTACATTAGTGGTAAATCTGAAATTCCTGTTAACCGACTGGTGGCAATTGCATTAGCGGCAAAAGTTTCTCCTGCTTGGTTATTAACGGGGGACGCCGCCGTGGCAGATGGTGAACCCAACCGCCCGCCCTTCCGTGAGGCTTTGCTTGTTAATATTACTCAAGTGTTAGAAGAGCTCCTGATTGAGTATGAAAAGAACTTCACGCCTGCTCAGCGCGCCCAAGCCATTAATTTTATGTATAAAGCCCTGCGTCATGAAGAAATACTGCGTGATATCCATCTAACCATTACAAAACCTCTTATGCTTGGGTTTGTAAACTTTTTAGTCGATATTAAAAACGAAGATATTCTCATTGCGCTCAATCATGCCGTAGATTTTTTTGAATATTCACATCAAAATACTGATTTTAATCTACACGCGGGCGAATTTTCTGCTTTTGTTAACCATATTATTCGTGCCTATGCATACTATTATGACTCAGCTTCAGGCCGCGCTTATTACGATCGTACTGGTAGCCAAATTTTGCCGCATAACGCTAAACAACTAGATAATATTATTTCAACCACGCAAAAAAGCTTAGGCAAAATGAAGCTTGATGTATTGGATATTGGTTGCGGAAGTGCGCGTGATATGAGCTATCTACATCGCCATTATGACAATATATCTATCCACGGTACCGATCAATCTAATTTTGCGCTTAAAATTTGCCAAGACCTCATTCAACGGGAACAGCTTCCACAAAATAGTGTGGTTAAATCTGATTTACGCATTATTCCCTTTCCAAAAGAGCGCTTTGACCTTCTTATTAGCCGCATGAGTTTTTATTGTCTCCCTTATTTACCGAATAGTGGTTTGGGTGTTGAAACGCTCATTAATGAAGCTTGGCGCAGCCTTAAACCTAATGGTTTATTTTATATTGTATCGCGCGTTGGCGACGGCCGTGAATATTTGCCATTTTGTCAGTATTACAACCAAGTTAGTTTCAAAAATCTAATTGAGCAACACGGTTTTGAACTTGTTTGGTACGAAGAAGAGAACCTTAAACGTGCGCTACAAACTAGTTGCAGCCATATTACTGTAGAAGATAAATACTACGAAACATTTCGCGCTCTTATCCGTAAAATTATTTAAGGGCAGCGACTGGCACCCTGTAAATCAGTTGCTTCAATCCCATAAGCGTCCAAATCAATACTAAATTCTTTCTGATACAGCTCTTTTGTTTGTTCAAACTCGGCTTCCATGCTGTTACGGCTGGGTTGGTGGTGAATAAATTGACCAAACAGGTCGTTACAGTCGGCAGCGTATTTACGGGTATTGGTAATATGCTCATGCCAAACTTTATCCGCTAATTTTGGCGGGACCACCTTGATGTCTGGATATTTATGACAGAGAGTTAGGTACTGGCGGTATAGCTCTTCCGCACGCTTGGCATCGCTATCTGACAAACCAACTTCTTCTTGTACACGTGCCACCACATTAGTTAAATCTAGATTTTTAAGGGCTGCATTAAAGGCCATATCATCTCTCCGTTTTTCAGTTAAGTTCATTGCTGATATCTTTCATATATGATTGATATTAAGCATAATTTATATCTTATATGAGTTAGATTAAAATTTTTTATCTTATAATGCAAGTGACAAAAGAAGAGGTCAGTAGCACATGTGACATTTTGGAAGAAACAATGAAAATACCTACTTAATTCATTTCATTTTGCGCAAACTAAAGAAGCTTAGAAGAGCAAACAGCAATGAAAGACAAAACCGCCCATGAATATTCTACTCATTTTAGATGCTCAACGCCGTCCACAAAATATTGCTGCGTTTCAGTTTTTATGCCGTCGATTACGTTGGGAAGAACCTCTATTGCCGCTATTTGTACTTGGTATTGATAAATCAACCACGCTCTCGTTTACACAAGAATTTACCGAACTTTTTTATAATGCAGAAGAATTTATGAGCTTAAGTGATTGTAAAGATTTAGCAACTGAAGATATTAACAGCGTAACCTATCTGCACCAAGGCTACGTATGGCAAAGGTTACCTAACACCTGCTGGCGCCTCATATACCACCCGAACCCCAAGCGTTTGTTGGATGCTGTCGCTTAAGATAATTGTTTGAATAGGCACAGTTTTTTTAATCCCCAATATAGCTTTAACGGCTTTAAGACGCTGTTTAATAAGGCTGTCATAATCTGCCAATGGCGGCGCTTCTCCGTTGACAATCACTTGCACAGATTTAATCTTTTTACCTGAAATTTTTTCTTTTAATTCAAAAAGCCCTGCTTCTTTTTCAGCAAGCGCCATATCCATTTCATAACTTAGCGTTACTTTTGCGTTATGTGTTGTTGGGTTTGATTTCTTTAATTTT
>CALFWJ010000028.1 GCA_937928525.1 uncultured Alphaproteobacteria bacterium
TTGGCGGCATTAACCTCAAGCGAGAGTGCGGGATTTTTACAGCAGAATGGAATGACTCAATAGAGTTAGAACCTTTTGACCTCGAATATACTATCCCACGGGCGGTCATAAACGTAACTCAAGAAGGTAGCTATTTAGCAGGCCTGCACATTGTTGATACCTTGCACGGTAAGCGCGGAGAATCTCTCCAGGCAACAGTTGAACCAAACCAAAATAGCTATTGTGGCGATATAGATGAAGCTCGCGGTGAGCATTTATTAAAATCGCTGAAGCAAGACAAAATAAGTCGTTATAAGTTGTCTGTTCAATGGTGTCACACCGAAGAGCAGCAACAAAATGCGCTTACCAAAGGTTATGGTATTCTCTGTTTATCAGAGCTAACCCAAAACCAAGCGCCAAGCTTTTGCGCAATGATGCATATTTCTGAACAGCGCGACACAATGTTTTTGATAGATAAAAATCAAGAATATGCGGACGATAAATAATAAAAAACCCAGCTTAACGGCTGGGTTTTTTTGCTGAACAGAAGCTTATTTTTGTAAGCTCAGAACCCGCGCTTTAGTCAAAATAGCATTTTCAAGCTGTAATGCCGTCGCTGTATCGGCAGGTAGTTCTTGCCATGTGCCGCCTACGTTTTGTTGTTTAAACACATTAACTTTAAGTGCAGAAGGCGTAAGCGTGCGATTAAGCAAGGCCACATTCACGCGCAAACGCTCGCTGGCTTTGTTAGGCACGGCCGCCCAGTCGGTAATAATAACACCGCCCGCACTATCTACTTGCGCTAAGGGCAGTACGCTTACAACATCTAGTGCTGCACGCCATAAGTGCACATTCACACTTGTGAGAGAGCCACTACCATCGCCGCCGTTTTCAGCACGGTTACGATTCCCATTAAAGGCATCAAGTAAGTTGCCACTCTCACCAGAAAACAGGCCAGGGCCTTGATTAAAGTCATGGGGTGTTGGGTTTGCATCTGGCGCAGTGGTGCCAGCGCAGCCCGCTAAAGTGAGGGCAAAGATAAAACTAGAGAGTAAAGTCCGCATGGGTATTGTTCCTTATTATGTTGGCGTTACTATACCAGTCAGGTTTAAAAATTCAAACATAAAAAAAGACAGCCGAAGCTGCCTTTTGTAGTCGTAAGCTAAAGCTTAGAACTTAACGCGCATGTTTACACCGTAAACATCGATTTCTTCAGTAGAAACACCTTGGATGTCAGCGTCGAATTGACGGTAAAGTGCACTAACAGATACACCACCACCAAGATTCATTTGACCACCGATACCGTAAGAGTCTAGCTCACTTGTACCAGCTTCAGATGATGCATAGTCAACAGCAACTTCTTTGTTGTCCCAAGCGTAACCAGCTTTAAGGTATAGGTTTTCTGGGTCAGCAAGACCGTTTTGACCAGAGCCTTCACCGTAAGATACAGTACCAGCAAGACCAGATTCGTGCTTAACAGAAAGTGAACCAACAACAGCGTCTTCAATGCTAGCAGCACCGGCAACTTCGTCGTTGTTTACAGAGTAACCAAGAGCACCCTTAACTTTAAGACCAGCAGCTTCGCCAGCGTAGTAAACAGCAGCGTCTACGTCACCACCTTGAGAGGTAGAGATGCGACCTTGGAAGCCGTTAAAGATAGGAGAGTCGTAACGGATAGCGTCTTCGCGACCACCGTCAAAGTTCTCAGTAAGGTCTGAAACTGTTGTACCAGTAAGAGTAGCGCCAGAACGGAACTGGTAGCCACCACCGATATCTTCGATGTCAGAACCCATAACGTCGCGAGCACCTACAAGGTCTTGCTCAGCTACAGAGTCAGTTGCAACTGATTGCTGACCAATAAATACAGCACCCCAGTTACCACCAAGACCAACACGGGCTTGACGCTCGTCAAAAGTACCACCTACAGATGCAGGAGTGCTAGATTGACCAACAGTAGTGTTCTGAGTAATCGTGTCAGAAGCGTTAGATTGAACTTCGCCTTCAAGAAGTACTGAAGCAGTAAGACCGTTGTCTAGAGCTTGGGCACCTTTAAAACCAAGGCGAGTGCTTGAAAAGTCGTTGTCGATAATTGATACGTCGGTGCTTTCACCGTCGTCAATTGCAAATAGGCCTTTGTTCACTTGACCGTAAATTTCTACGTCTACAGCAGAAGCAGAAACAGCTACGGCAGCAAAGGCAGTCGTTGCTAGAAGGATTTTGTTCATAATCCTGTATCCTTTATTTATTGTTCTACAACCATTGTGTGAGACGTACTTACGTTTCACATCGGTAAGCACAAGTTAATCCCCTTAAATGCCCCCGTCAATGCTTTGTAATAGTAAATTGGGATAAATAAAGGCATACTGTTTTATATTTGTCACAAAAAGCTTATTTTTGGCTATAAATATCACTTTTGCGGCATACAGTATGATTGTATGATTTAAGACGTAATTAATTTAACTTATTGATATATAATAGTTTTTGAAGTTTTCGGCTATAAAAACGCATTTGGAAATATATAAGTGAAATCCTGTGAGTGCGTAAATAAAGATTGCCTATGAAATTAGCAAAAAGGCCGCGATAAAGAATGAAAAGGTTAATGTATGCCCATATGCTGGCGTACTCGATTATTCTGTTAAAAACAAATCTAGCCGTCCAGCCAGCTTAGCGCGCAAAAATGGCTCTAGGGTTTCGGCATGATACTTAATAAAGGGCAGTTGCGTATCGGTGGGTCCTTTGCCATGAATAAGGGCGGTCGTAAATCCAAGTTCGTGCGCTGCTGCTAAATTGAGAGCAGAGTCTTCAAGCATGAACTTAGCTTCAGGTTTTTTTGGCAGCCGCCGTAAAAGTTCGTTATAGGGATGCACCGTCCGCTTAGTGGTAAATCCAACTGAATCACGGCCTAAAACAAAATCGTCATTAAAGAAGTTATCTAAACCCATATGGCTCAATACGCCATTTGCATAATGTTTTTGCCCTTGTGTAATAATAGCTAATGTAAACCCAGCAGCTTGTAGGTTGCCCAATAACTCAGGCGTGACAAGGCACACGGGCACATGCTCTTCTAGCTCAGCTAGTACTTTGTGGGCGATATGCGTATAAGTATCTTCAATCCAACGTTCAGGCTTACCCATGCGTTGAGCATAATAAGTAATAGCGCAGCCATGATTTTTATACACTTGGCGGCCGCGGTCGGCGCGCTCCTCCTCAGACAAATGAAAAACCTTCGGATAAATCTCTTTAAACACCTTGCTTTGAGCAGGCCCAGTTTGCACCAAGCAATCATCCAAATCAAAAGTCAGAAGGTTTAAAGGAGAAGCCATTATAATAAGGAAGAGTGAATGAACGTTAAACTATCTTTACTGCTTTTTCTCAGGCACGCGTGCTTCGGAGGCATAAACAGTGTAAATCCGGCGGGCAATTTCATCCGCGAGCGATACAGCAGCCGTCTCACTTGCATAAGTGCGCCCCACATCGGTAGAAAGCGGCGAGCTCTCAACGTTATAAGTACTACTTACGGCAATTTCGTCGCGCCATAAAACGCTGCCATCAGGTTTAACCAAGCGTGCATCAGCAGTAATGGTGAGCTGCGCCCGCTCTAGGGTGGCATCCTCACGCACAGCCAGTTCGCCAATTTCACGCTCAAGAAGAATAAACAGCTGATCACCACTTTGGCTCGGGAAGCGGCGGGAGAGTTCTTGCCTAATAATTTGTGCTGCGCGTCTCTCGCCTACATTCTTTTCGGCATCAATGGTTATAATTTCTGCCAACGTTACATTTAAGTTGGTTTTATATAAAGGTGTATAGCCAGCACAAGCCATGAGTAAAAAACCAACAAAAGCAGCAGATAAAGCAGAAATTTTCATGTGCGCAGCATAAACCAAATCATCAACACCGCCAAGACCCCATTGTGCTAAATCCGAACTTATTATAAACTGCTCTCACGCCAACACACATTAAATAAAAAATTGAATAAAAAAAAGAACCCCACCATGCGCCGCACATCTTCCCTTCTTAGCCTCGCCTTTGTTGCCGCAATGGGCTTTACCCAAAGCGGCTGCTTAGCGCCCTTAGCCCTTGGTGCTGTCGGCACAGGTACGTACCTTGGCGTCCAAGAGCGCGGCGCAAAGCAAGCCGTGACCGACAGCAAAATCTCCCTCCATATCAAAAAACGCCTCACCGAAGCAGACGGCACCTACTTCACCAGCGTCAGCGCCGATGTCTTGCACGGTAACGTTCTGCTTACGGGCATTGTGCCAACGGCAGAAGCAGGCGGCCAAGTCCTCGACCTTACCCGCCGCACTCCCGATGTTAAAAATATTTACAACGAGCTATTTGTGGCGCCAGCCTACCCCGCCAGCCGTAAAGCAAAAGATGTCTGGCTCGCCACCAAAATTAAAGCCCGACTATTTGGCGAAAAAAGTGTGTATCAAGTTAATTATATTCTGTCTGTCGTGAACAGCCACGTTTATATTTTAGGCCTTGCCACCAGCGATGAAGAACATGCCCACGTTGTGCATGTACTGCGCACCACCCCAGGGGTTGCCCAAGTGCACGATTATATTCAACTTGCGCCCAGTGCAGTAGTAGATGTTCCGCCAGAAGAAGCCCAAGCCATAGAAAATCAAAAACGCAGCCTTCTAGACGCCACCGAGGCGCCACCACTCCTCCCCGATGATTTAAACTAAAGCACGCACCGCTCCTAAACCCCACATCTAACGCTAAGGCCAAAGCATCGCATTCGTCAGCCAAAAAGACGCTGCGCGTTTTTTTAATACTTCCTCGCTCAACTCTGTATTGCGGAGGCTTTCTAAATCACTGCTCACCTGTAATAGTATTGCCGCCCCCCCCCAGTAACCGAGAATGCCCAGCTCAAAGGCCAAGCCCATTGCAGCCACTACTTGTATTTAACAGTCTTCTAATTTGGCGAAAATTCAAATAATTTACCATATATGCAAAATAATCTTGACATTTGACGCGACTTAAGGTTATATTTAACCATAATTGAGAATTTTTAGGCACTACGAGTGCCTTTTTAACCAAAATTTACCAAAATTAAGCACAAAAACGGAATAACGCCATGGGCGGCCTTTTTTGTGCATATTTTTCAAATAAAAGGAGCAAAATATGACTGAAGATTGGCGCACAGCAACAGGAAAAAAGATGAAGAGCATCACGCTAGAGCGTATTTTAACCGTTATGGCACGGCCAGACACCAGCGAGTGGACAATGCAAGCACTGGCACAAGAAATTGGCATTTCACGCAACACATTACGGATTTATCTCACGCCAGAAGTGTGGTCAGAAATTAATAAACAGCGCCTCAGACAGTTAGTAGATAGCGATATTTTAGCGCTAGATAAGGCTTTATACACCCGCGCCCTAGAGGGAGATTTAGCCGCCGCTAAGCTTATTTATACCCGTTGGGATAGCGCCCAAACCGCCGAGAAAATTGCCGCCCAAGTGGTTGATAACATTGACGATAAAGATATTGAACAACTGGATAAAGCACTAGCAGATTTACGCGCTGAAATTGAAG
>CALFWJ010000029.1 GCA_937928525.1 uncultured Alphaproteobacteria bacterium
ATAAAAAAGCCCCCCCAGTTGGTGGGGCTTTTTACTTAGCGGAGATTTAATTCGCCGTAAAAATTTCAATCGTATCACCGTCAAGATGATCAGCAGGCAGCGCAGCAATGGGTACTTGCTCTTTTTCACCAACCTTACTAAGGTAGCGGCTTACCGCGCGTACCCGTTCCCGGAATTCTTTGCTTGCCGTGTTTTTACCGCGAGCATAAACGGCCACAGGCTTAGTGCTATTGCGCAACGCGCTCACCACATCACGCGAAGATTTAAGCTGCGCGCGCTCTGGCCAGATTTTATTGCCCTGATAACGGATGGTCCATACGGCCAACTCTGCCGCGGCATCAGTGCTTTCAGGCTTGCCTCTATCTGCTAGGCTTGGCAGACCAAGCAACGCACGACCTTGCTGCTGAGGTTGGTTGTTAAATTGTTGTCCTGGCAACCCAATTTGGCTGGCAGATACGGGTACAAGCTGTGCTCCACCACTGGTTTGGCTGTTGTAGTTAAAACTTTGTTCAGTGTTGTTCCCTACCAATGCTACCGGCTGAATGCCCTGCTGATCGCTGAGAGATCCCAATTGCGCGCCATCCATACGAGTTAGCTCGTTCGCTTCTACAAGTTGCATGCGACGGTCTAAGCGCAGCATGGCTCGCTCAGAGCGAGATAAACGATCTTGCAGTTCAGTTAATTGCGCCGTAAGGGCTGACACACGTTGATCTTCAGGTGTTGTAATCAATACAGGCTGTTGTTGGCCTAGGTTGCCGCCAAGGCTTGGAGCTTGCATTTGCTGTGGCATTTGCGGTTGCTGAAATTGCTGTTGAAACTGGCCATTTTGTGGCTGTAAATAGCTTAAATCTACTTGCGGTAATGGTTGCTGGAAGCCTTGTTGTGTTTGGTATCCTACTGTCTGACAGCCCGTCAGAAGCAGAAAACTTGCAACTATCGCTAAATTTTGGCGGTATGCCATGGTGTATTCCCCTTTTTTCTGTGTGCGCTATTTAAAACGCACGCCCTACTTTTAAAAGGTTACAGGAGATACAGCCAGTAGCGCAAGACACCGCCCCCTAATTGGCTGCCCCTTTAAATGGCATATGTGTCTAATGTGTCACATTTATACTTTTACTTGGCGCACGCTCCATGCACTGGAAATCACCTTTGCTACCAATTGCGCATCTGCGGTATGGTCTAGCTTTGGCAAACGCCGCTCCCCCGCTACGGCCGCTAGCGTACCCATGGGCACAAAAATAACATCTACAGCGCGTACATTTGGGTTTTGTAACATTTCGCGCAGAGACGCATTTTTAAGCGCCAACTCACCCTTCAAGCGATCCGCAATACCTTGCAGAAGTTCTTCGTTAATACTTTCTACCGGGCGGCTAATTTCAAGCACCCATTGTGGTTGGCGGTTGCTTTTCTGGCTAGCAAACAAAAAGTTCCGGATAAAGACGCCCTGACCTGTTAACGCGGTGTTAATGCCGTCAATAGCTGTGGCAATATCATGCTCGTACAAGTTTTCATCTAACGTTGCTAAACGCTTGGGATTACCAGTAAAACTAATCCGGAATGGGTCTAAACTTTTAACAAACACCAATTGACGCAAATCAACCCCAATCAAGCCAGCGCTATTAGACGCCAATACGGCATACCGCCGTTTAGCCTGCAATTGTCCTGCGTGTAACCGTCTATAATTTTGATGGAAGGTGCCATCAGGCAGCACATCTTCTTCTGGTACAAATTCATAAAACGTATCGGTACTGGCATGCATTGAGAGTTGATCACGAATATTAATATCGCGCTGACCCGCAAATAATCCAGCAGGATTATGGAAAAATTGAACCCAACGTACATCGCCTAAGTTTTTAAAGAAGTATGCCAGCTCAGTACGATACGGTGAAAGCGAATTACTGGTATAAAGGAAAACTTTTAAGTTCGGGCATAAATCAGAGAGAGGTACAAAGCGCCCCTCTTGTTGCGCCGTAAATAAGGCAAAGTCAACTAACGTAGCGGGGTGCGCAATTAACGTTTCTACTTTTTTACCATCCGCTTTTAAAGCTTCCAACATGGCATTTAACCACTGAAAGCGGCTACCCGTTGCGTTATGTAATTTCTCAGATGACGGTAAAAACCGCTGCCGACCAAAAAACGATCTATTTTCTTGTATTAACCGGTTCCACCCTGTTACAGGTAAATTAGTCGCGCCGTGTACGTGGCCTTTTTCGCGCTCGAATAGTGTAAAGGTTAAACCTTTTGGTTTAATGCCCTGCCCTGCAAGCTGCGCGAACATATCTTTTTCGTAAGCATAATAAGTATTGAGCGTTTGGTGCGTAACAGGGATAACACCACTCTTCCAGTAACATAAACCCGCCAACTTCATTTTTGTTGTCAGGTTTTTTTGCGCTAAACTATCAATAATTTCCGCACTCGCATCACCTTTAATACGCGTCATCTCGGTCAACATCTCTTGAAAACCCTGCGGCGAGTGCACAGGTACCGATTGCGCAAATGCCTGATGTAATAAGTCAAAATCTTTAAACTTTTTCAGCCCAATGAGCCCCAAGTGCGCAAACAGCGATGTACCAACGCCATTTTTAACTACTTGCTTTAAAGCATTTTGTTGTTGACCAGTAAACTTCTTACTCATCTTCACCCTCGATCCACTTTAGCTGAAGCTCACCCGCTTTAACCACACGCATTTGGCAAGCTAAGCGTGACGCATCGTCCACGTCTGGTTGCGTATCTAGCAATGCATTTTCATCGCCTTTTATAGGCGTTACGCAGTCGCCGCCACTTAAAACTTGCATGTGGCAGGTCGCACAACAACAGTTACCACCGCACATACCTAGCCCTTTTTCATCTAGGCCTGCACGCCACGCCGCTTTTAATACGGGCTCATCCTTTTGGAGGGTTTCGGTAAATTGTCCTTGCTTCGTATGAATGATAACCGTTAACATGCACCCTCCAAACCAGAAGAAACAACAATAAAGCTCTCTCTCATGCATCCGTTCGAAATTCTCATGATCGCCACATTCTTTGCCGCCGTTGGCGCACTTGTTATGGGCATTGGTTCAATGGGGAAAGGCAAAAACGGCACGCCATTTATGTTTGCGCGCGTTGCACTGTGCTTACTTCTGCTTGGCGAAATTTTGGTGTATATTACGTTCATTCGTTAGGCCTTCTTCACAACTTTTTTCGACGCTGCCTTTTTCGACTTAGGCTTCGCTTTACTTTTAACTACCTTTTTAAGTTCGGCTTTCTTAGGCGCAGCAATCTTTCTAGGCTCAGCAGATGGCGGTGTCACATCTTTCACTTTATGAGCGTTTTTAGTATGGAAATCCATTACCACTTTACCCGTATAATCGGCCACCATTTGCTTAATGTTACTCCCAGGACGGCCAAGATGATACCCCTGGGCATAATCAAGTCCCATTTTAACGACTTGCTCTAGCACACCGTCATTTTCAATAAACTCGGCTACAGTCTGAATATTCAAACCTTGCGCCAAGCCAGCGATAGACTTCACAAATAACCTATCCTGAATTGAACTATCAAGGTCTCTAATAAATTCACCGTCAATTTTCACCACGTCAACCTTAAGCACACGTAAATAACTAAACGATGTAAACCCAGATCCAAAGTCGTCTAATGCAAACCGGAAGCCCATGCCCCGCAACTCAGTAATAAACGCATGAATTTCACCAAGGTCACGCATGGCAGATGGATCATGCAGCGCCACTGTTTCAGTCACTTCAAAGATAACCCGCGCGGTATCTAAGTCTTCGTATTGCGCTAGTAAATTACGCAGTGTTACCATCACTTCAGGGTCACCTAAAGTACGGCTAGAAAGGTTAATCGAGACGTCCATCGCAACACCCTCTTTCTGCAATTGCGCTTGCGTTTTAAGGCAGCGTTCAATCACACTTAAATCAAGTTTCTGGATGAGGCCAAAGTGCTCAGCAGCATCAATATAAATAGCAGGCGAACCAGCGTTACCGTCTTCATCATAAATCCGTAATAGCGCTTCAAACAAAGGCCGTTGACGCTTTTTAACCGACACAATGGGTTGGTAATGCATTTCAAAATCACCGGCTTCTAGGCACGTGCGTAACCGCTCTACCCACTTCAGCTGCTCTCTTACCGAATCCTGCGCAACTTCATCTGTATCTTCTTCAACATACATCCGGTTACGGCCCATATCTTTCGCGCGATACATAGCAAGGTCAGCGTTCATAATCAGGTTCTCACTCGCGCGGTCCTCCTGTGGATAAACAATCATCCCCACACTCATGGTCACATTTAAATTCGCGCCATTATATTCCACACTAAATTGGTTAATGCGGTCTACCGTTTTTTGCATTTTACCCTGCGCTTGTTCAAGCGGAATATTATGCATAATAATCCCGAATTCATCACCGCCAAGCCGTGCAACAATATCGGTACTGCGCACAGAATCTTTTAAAATATCTGCAATACCCGTTAAAATTTTATCCCCCGCTTCGTGGCCGTGGGTATCGTTAATTTCTTTAAAGCGGTCAAGGTCAATAAACATGAGCACGCCCTTGGTTTTATGCCGCCGCGCCAAGCTTACACTCCGCTCTAATTCTTCCATAAAGCGTCTACGGTTCAACAAACTCGTCAGGTGGTCTGTGGTTGCCAATTTATACATATTATCGCGGTCAAGCTTGGCCGCCGTTACGTTAGTTGCGGCACCACGATAACCAGAAAAAGCACGTTGCTCGTTAAACACGGGCACACCACTCATCCGTAAACACACGCGCTCGTTTTGACGGCTACGTGTCCAGAACTCTACTTCACGATAACTCTGGTTCCGTTTAATCCTCTGCACAATTTGATCTTTCGCTTCAGCATTATCAGCATCAAACAAATCATTCAGCGCGGTCCCCACCATTTCATCTGGCGTACACCCAAGTACCCCTGCAACCCCAGGCGATACATACGTAAACTTCAAGTCACCATCAACTTCCCACAACCAGTCCGCGGATGAATTGGCCAAATCACGGAATCGCTGCTCACTTCGCGCCAAATCATCCGCCGAATGCTTACGGCTGGTCACATCACGGCAGTGCGTTACCAAGCTGCTAATCGCCCAATCAGACGTGTGCAGCGCTTTGGTTACCGCCTCCATATACGTCCATTCACCACGCTTATGGCGCATGCGTAAGTTATATTCGGTCATGCTCTTGCCATCAATCACTTCACGCATGGCCTGCTTAACGGCCTCTACGTCAGCAGGATGCACTAACGTTAAAAAGTTTTGCCCGCGCAATTCATCGCGGTTGTATCCCAGCACTCTATGGAAAGCACTATTAATATAATCCAACGTTCCGCCCGTACCCGTAATGGCAATTAGGTCATAAGCATTATCCGTAATCAATCTAAACCGGCGGCCCGCATGCTCAAGCTCGTTGGTGCGCTCCACCACTTGGCGTTGAATCGCATAGGCAATATTTTGCTGACTCCAAGCTACCCAAGCAAAAATAAGTGTGGCTAAAATTCCCACACCAAAAATAATACCACCGGTTAAAAACGACCCACCACCAGCGCTCAACGCGTCAAAGCTCCAGG